>NZ_JBSGJD010000213.1:0-17607 GCF_053605405.1 Amycolatopsis sp. NPDC003861 | reverse complement strand
TGGGTGCGTTGGACGCACCGAACGCCACATTGGGTGCGTCAGACGCACCGAACGCCACATTGGGGCGCTTTCGACCCTGGTCAGCCGCGGTCCTCGATGCGCGCCCGGACCGCTGCCGCGTAGGTGTCGACCGCTGTTGCCGCCGCGGTCAGCTCGCAGGGGCCGTCGATCAGGAGCCTCTTCGCCGGGATGTACGCCTGCTCGATCTCCGGGTCGCCCACCAGCCCGTGCTCGCGGGCCAGCTCGAGGTCGCCCGCCAGCCGGGCGCGCAACTCCTCGCGGCGGGCCACCAAGCCGTCGAGGACCGCTCGCTGCCGGCGGCCGTCCTCGACGGCCGGGGCCACCGCGTGCTCGTGGCTGTCGATGTGGCGCTCGACCCACTCCGCGTCGCCGTCCACCTCCGCCGAACGGAGCTGCTTCAGCGCTCCCTTCAGCCTCTGCGCCCGGGCCGGCAGCATCGCGACACCCGTGAAGCGCGTCGCCACGCGCAGCTGGTAGGCCTCGATCTCCGCCAGCTCCGCCACCGCCTGGGTCAGGACCTCCAGGCGGCCGGCGAGATCGTCCGGGGCCGGGCGGGCCTGGCCGGTGCTCGCCCGGACCGCCGCCACCCCCGGCGACGACTCCTCGCGGAAGCCCAGCAGCAGGCGGAGCCCCAGCTCGGCCGCGCGGCCGGCGAGCGGGGCCAGCACCTCGCCGACGAGCCGGTCGGGTTCCGCGGAGTCGTCGATCGCGTCGACGACCAGCGTGCGGCCCGCGACACCCCCGGTGAGCCGGTCGGCGATGCGGTGGCGGACCGCGTCCGCCGTCCGGCCGGTCGCGTCGACCGCCAGGTCCACGCTGCCCGGGGGCGGCATCTGGCCGAACGCCGGCGGCAGGCCGGGCACACCGAGGGAACGTTCCCGGTCGGCGAGCACGATCCCGAACCGCAGCGCCGCCGCGACGGGCGAGCCGGCCTCGCCGGTGTCGACGACCCAGACCGTCCCCGGCTCGGCGTTGGCGAACCAGTCTGCGACGCGCTGCACGAAGGAGACGTCGACCGCTTCGCCGACCGGGCGCGAGAAGCTCGCGTCGACCGCCGGGCTGCCGGACGTCCAGATGCTCAGCTGGGGCAGGTGCCCGAGCATGGTCTCGACCGGCACCATCCAGGTGCCGGTGTCCTTGCCGACGACCATGCCGACGACGTGGCCGGTCGCCTCGTCGATCACCGCCGTGCCGCCGAAGCCGGGGCCGAGCGGTTCGGCCTCGGCCGTGCGGAAGAGGCGGACCCACTCGCCGCCGGTCTGCTCGGGGCCGCCGAGCCGGGCGTGCGTCCAGCGGCCGACCGAGCCCGGCGGGAACCCGAACGCGCGGACGAGCTGGTGCTCCCCGAGGGGCATGCGGTGCAGCGGGGCGCGGAACACGCGGGATTCGGGACGCTCCAGGCGCAGCAGGGCGAGATCGCCGTGGCCGCCGCCGTCGGAGGGCACCCAGCAGCCTTCGACGACGGTCGCGGCGCCCGGCATGGCTTCGGCCAGGCCGACGAAGTCGACGCTCAGCGCGGCGCGCGGGCCACCCGCGGTCTCGACGACGTGCGCGCTCGTGAGCACGTGGTACTCGTCCAGTACCGTGCCCGCACCGCACACCCGGCCGAGTTCGTCGTGCAACCGGACCCGCCAGCGTCGTCGCTCACGCTCGAACCCCATTCGGCGGACCCTACGCCGTGATCGCCGCGCGCCGCCGCCGACCTCCCTACCCAGCGGTAATGGCTCACCCGAACGGAGTCATCCGTTCGGCACATCGCAGGATCACACTGCGCCGAACACGCGGCTCCCGGGCGCGGCCGGGTCGTCGCCGGCCCAGAACTCGAGCCAGTGCCGGGAGAACTCCTCACGGGACAGGCCGCCGTCGCCGTCGGAATCGAGGAGGGCGAAGACGTCCCCGGACGGCGTGCCGACCCCGTTCCAGGCCGCGATGAGGCGGTCGTACTCGGCGGCGGAGATGACGCCGTCGCCGTTTTCGTCGACCGCCTCGAACATCGCCTCGGCCGTGCCGGTGACCGCGCCCGGCATCGCCGGCAAGGCGTCGACGACCTGGAGCACCTGGTCGAGACTGACCCGGCCGCCACCGCCGGCGGCCGCGTCGAGGGTGCTCCACCAGCCCATCATCACGGCGATGAGCTTCTGCCCGTCCGGGGTGCCCGCGTCGGTGCCGCGGAGGTCGAGCCACCGCGCGGTGAGCGCCCGGAAGTCGGTCTCCGTCAGGAACCCGTCGCCGTCGGCGTCCATGGCGCCGAAGACGCCGGAGATCTTGCGCCGCTGGAAGTCACTGGCCATGGCGCCCAGCATCGTCGCGGCGCGGGACGCGCGACGACGTCCGCCCGAGTACTTCCGCGTCACGACCCGGTGATCCGAGCCGTGACGCCGAGTGACCAGGGTTCAGTGCGCGGCTTCGTTCCACGACCGGCCGTAGCCGACCGAGACCTCGAGCGGCACGGCCAGCGCGTACGCCGAGCCCATGCCCTCGCGCACCAGCTTCTCCAGCTGCTCCTTCTCCCCCTCCGCGACCTCGAGCACGAGCTCGTCGTGGACCTGCAGCAGGATCCGGCTCTTCAGCTTCGCCTCGACCAGCGCGCGGTGGACGTTGAGCATCGCGACCTTGATGATGTCGGCCGCGCTGCCCTGGATCGGGGCGTTGAGCGCCATCCGCTCGGCCATCTCGCGGCGCTGGCGGTTGTCGCTGTTGAGGTCCGGCAGGTAGCGGCGGCGACCGAAGACCGTTTCGGTGTAGCCGTTCTTCGCCGCGACGCCGACGACCGAGTGGAGATAGTCGCTGATGCCGCCGAAGCGGGCGAAGTACGCCTCCATCTGCTCCTTGGCTTCTTCGGTGGAGATCCGCAGCTGCTGCGAAAGCCCGTACGCCGACAGGCCGTACGCGAGGCCGTACGACATCGCCTTGACGCGGTAGCGCAGCTCCGGCGTGATCTCCTCCGGCGGCAGGGAAAACGCCCGCGACGCCACGAACGTGTGCAGGTCCTCGCCCGAGTTGAACGCCTCGATGAGGCCCTCGTCCTGCGAGAGGTGCGCCATGATCCGCATTTCGATCTGGCTGTAGTCCGCGGTCATCAGCTCGGTGAAGCCCTCGCCGACGACGAAGGCGTCGCGGATGCGGCGGCCCTCCTCGGTGCGGACCGGGATGTTCTGCAGGTTCGGCTCGGTCGAGGACAGCCGCCCGGTGGCCGCGATCGTCTGCAGCAGCGTGGTGTGGATCCGCCCGTCGTCGGCGACGGACTTGATCAGGCCCTCGACCGTGGTGCGCAGCTTCGTCGCGTCCCGGTGCTCCAGCATGTGCTGCAGGAACGGGTGCTCGGTCTTCTCGAACAGGCCCTGCAGCGCCTCGGCGTCGGTCGTGTAGCCGGTCTTGGTGCGCTTGGTCTTCGGCATGCCGAGCTCGTCGAACAGCACGACCTGCAGCTGCTTCGGCGAGCCGAGGTTGATCTGCTTGCCGATCACCGCGTACGCCTCTTCGGCGGCCTGCGTGACCCGCGAGAGGTAATGCGCCTCCAGCGAAGTCAGCTGCTCGAGGTCGACGGCGACACCGGCGATCTCCAGCTCGGTGATGACCTCCAGCAGCGGCAGCTCCAGCTCGGCGAGCAGCTTCGCGCCGCCGATCTGCGCCAGTTCCTTCTCGAGCGCGCCGGCCAGCTCGAAGATCGCGCGGGCCTTGACCAGTTCGTCCTGGATCTCCTTCTGCTCCAGGCCTTCCGCGCCGCCGTCGAGCAGGGACAGCTGGCCGTCGCCGCCGTCGGTCTCCGAGCGCAGCTCGCGGTGCAGGTAGCGCAGCGCGAGGTCGTCCAGCTCGAACGTGCGCTGCCCGGGCCGCACCAGGTAGGCAGCCAGCGCGGTGTCCATGGCCAGCCCGGCGAGGGCCCAGCCGCGGGCGCGGATCGCGTGCAGCGGGACCTTGAGGTCGTGGCCGGTCTTGCGGATCTCCGGGTCGGCCAGCCAGGCGGCGAGCGCGGCGTCGTCGGCCTGGTCCATCGCCGTGACGTCGACATACGCGCCTTCGCCGTCGACCGTCGCGAAGGCGACCGCGCGCAGGTCGGACCGGACCGACGTACCCACGGCGCGGAAGGACAGCGCCACCGGCTCGCCGGGGCCGGCGTGCGCGGCCAGCCACGCGCCCAGCGCACCGGGCTCGAGCGCGGCCCCGGAGATCTCGAAGCCTTCGTCGGCCTCGGGCTCGGCGCTCTGCAGCGTCGCGAACAGCCTGTCCCGCAGGACGCGGAACTCGAGCTCGTCGAACAGCGCGTGCACCGCTTCGCGATCCCACGGGCGCAGCTCCAGCCCGGACGGCGCGACCTCCAGCTCGACGTCCCGGATCAGCTCGGTGAGCTGCCGGTTGAGCTGGACCGAGGACAGGTGTGCCCGCAGCGCCTCGCCGACCTTGCCCTTGACCTCGTCCACGCGGTCGATCAGGTCGCCGAGCGAGCCGAACTGCTTGATCCACTTGGCCGCGGTCTTCTCGCCGACGCCGGGGATGCTCGGCAGGTTGTCCGACGGGTCGCCGCGCAGCGCGGCGAAGTCCGGGTACTGCCGCGGGGTGAGCCCGTACTTCTCCTCGACGGCGTCCGGGGTGAACCGGGTCATCTCCGAGACGCCGCGCTTCGGGTACAACACGGTGACCTGCTCGGTGACCAGCTGCAGCGCGTCCCGGTCGCCGGTACAGATGAGGACGTCGAAACCGTCGGCCGTCGCCTGCGTGGTGAGCGTGGCGATGATGTCGTCGGCTTCGAAGTTCTCCTTCACCAAAGAAGGGATGCCGAGCACGTCGAGGACCTCCTTGACCAGGTCCACCTGGCCGCGAAACTCGTCCGGCGTCGTGCTGCGGTTCGCCTTGTAGTCGGCGTACGTCTCCGAGCGGAACGTCTTGCGCGAGAGGTCGAACGCCACCGCCAGGTGGGTCGGCGCTTCGTCGCGCAGGAGGTTGATGAGCATCGAGGTGAAGCCGAAGACCGCGTTCGTGACCTGGCCGGTCTTCGTCCTGAAGTTCTCCGCGGGCAGGGCGAAGAACGCGCGGTAGGCCATGGAATGGCCGTCGATCAGCAGCAGTTTCGGCCGCTCGGCGGTGGCGGTGGTTCCTGTGGCGTTGGCAACGGTCGTCTTCTCACTCGGGCTCACGGGGCCGAGTCTAGGCTGAGGGTCCGACACTCTTACGTGTCGCATAGGAAGAGGAGCACTGCGTGACCGAACGCGCCGCGGACGTCGCGGTCGAGAACTACGCCGGGATCGATCCGGCCGCCGCGGACCAGCAGCTGAACGACAAGGTCGGCATGAAGTTCCTGGAAGCGACGGCCGAGCGGGTGGTCGGCACCATCCCGGTCGCGGGCAACCTCCAGCCGTACGGCCTGCTGCACGGCGGCGCCAACGCCGTGCTCGCCGAAGCGCTGGGGTCGACGGTCGCCGCGCTGAACGCGGGCCCGAACCGCGCCGCGATGGGGCTGGAGCTGTCCTGCACGCACCACCGGGCCGTCCGCTCGGGCACGGTCACCGGGGTCGCGACGCCGCTGCACATCGGCCGCGGCACGATCACCGCGGAGATCGTGCTGACCGACGACGAGGGCCGCCGCACCTGCACCGCCCGGCTGACCTGCGTGGTCCGGGACCGGCCGCCGGGCGCCTGAGCCTCCCGTGGACCTCGACGTCGCCCAGGTCCGGGCGTTCGTGGTGACCGCGGAGCAGCGGCACTTCGGGCGCGCCGCCCAGACGCTGTTCCTCACCCAGCAGGCGCTGTCGAAGCGGATCAAGAAGCTCGAAGACGCGCTCGCGACACCGTTGTTCCTGCGCACGCCCCGCTCGGTCGAGCTGACGGCCGACGGCGAGCGGTTCCTCCCGCACGCGCGCGAGCTGGTGAAGGTGGCCGACGCCGCGGTCGCCGCGATGGGCGCCGACGACCGGCCGCTGCGCCTCGACCTCGTCGACCACCGGCTCTCCCCGATGTTCCTGCTCCGCCGCCTGGCCGCGCACGAGCCGGGGCTGCGCATCGACCGGGTCGCCGGCCGCGGGTTCGCCAACGCGATCGGCCCGCTGCTGTCCGGCGAGCTCGACGCCGCCTTCGGCCGGGTGTCCGGCTGCGGGCGGCCGCTGCCGGACGAGCTGGAGCACCGGCCGGTCCGGTTCGAGCCCCTGGTCGCGCTGCTCGCGCCGGAGCACCCGCTGGCCGTGCAGGACGTGCTGCGCCTGGAGGAGCTGCGCGCCGACGGGATCTGGCTGCCCGGCCTCGGCGGGCCGGCGGAGTGGTTGTCCTACCTGCACGAGCTGTGCGAGGAGTTCGGCGTGCCGATCGACGACTCCGGCGTCAGCTACGACCTCCGGCACACGCTGGAGCAGACGCGGTACGGCAAGCGGCGCGTCACCCTGGCCGGCGCCGACATGGAGCTGGCGGCCGACCTGAATCTGAAGGTGCTGCCGTTCGAGCCGTCCCCGCTGTTCCCGTGGTCCCTGGTCTGGCGGCGCGGCAAGGCCCACCCGGCATTGCGGCGGCTCCTGGCCGCCGCGGGGCGCACCAGCCGTGACGAGGACTGGTGCGCCTACGACCCGGACCACGCCTGGCTGCCGGCCGAGGACGTCAGCCTGGCCACCGCGCGAACCACTCGCTGAACACGGCATCGACACGCGCCGCGGCGGGCGTCCCCGGCGGGAACTCGTGCGCCATCCCCGCCACGGTCACCAGCTCGGCCCCCACCTTGTCGCGCAGCGCCTCCGCGGGCTCGCGCACGGCGATGTCGTCCTCCGCCCCCACGACCAGCAAGAGCGGCGCCGCGAGCTCAGCGGCGCGGTCCACGTAGTCGTAGCGCGCCGCGGCCGCTCGGGATCGCTCGGTCCACGCGTACGTCACCCCGAAGCGGCGCTCGTTGGCGGTGATCATCGGCGCGAGCTGGACGACCGGGCTGGCCACCGCGGCGGCCGCGATCCCGACGTCGCCGCGGGCCAGCACCTCCAGGGCCACCAGCGCCCCGGCCGAGCCGCCGAACACGCCGAGCGGTCCGGTCGCGCCCGGCAGCCGGTCGCGCAGTTCGGCCAGCGCGGCCGGGAACTCGCCGGCGGCCTGCTCGGTCACCGGCTCGAAGATGTTGAGGACGGCGTCCTCGCTCGCGCGCCGGAAGACCTCCTCCGGCCCGCCCTCGGGCAGCCGGGCCCCGGAGAGCGGGAGCCCGAAGTACACGCGCCAGGCCGGCACGCCCGCCATCGGCACGGCGTCCGCCATCGCGCGTTCGCTGTTCGGCTCGTCCATCAGGTGCCAGCCCGCCACCAGGGCCGCCGGCGCCTCCGGGTTCGCCGGCGGCACCGCCACGAACGGCACCCCCGCCGCCACACCCTCGATCGTCTTGCTCATCGTGTCTCTCCCTGTCTTCCGGCTGCTCCCAGCGAACCGCCCGGGGGCGGTGCGGGTCCAACAGCCGTTCCGGCGGCCACGACAACCGTCGGTTGTGACGAAAGGCGGGACTTCCGGGCGGGGGTGGTTCGTTCGGCCGCCCGAACCGGACGTAAGGTGCACCCCTACGGCGGTGCCGGCTCCACCGGGACCCCGCCAGTGTGAACTGCGGAGTCACCGGAAACCGGCCACGCACCGGCAGCCGAAATGGGCGATGACATACCGGTGAAACATCGCTGTCACCCATTCGCAGAACGAGCCCGGATACTTAGCATCGCTGCGTGACCAGCAGCGGGTCACAGGGAAACGTTGTTCGCCTTTTCGTGCAATTCGTGTCGGTTGCGATCGTCACGATGTGGACACAGAGTAGTGAGGCCGCCTGTGCACAAGACGGGCGAGAGGGATATCTTCCTGCCCTAACCTAGCCCCTGTGTCGGGGGCAACGCCTACCGGCGGCTGGTTGGTCATGGGAGGTAGTCGGTGTCAGGAGTGCGTTTTGGACGGGTTCTCGCCCTCGCAGCGGCGACGTCGCTCGCGCTGGCGGGCTGCGCCGGTGGCGGCTCGTCGAGCAGTGGTGACGGCAGCACGCTGAAGATCGGGTTCATGGGCGACCTCACCGGGGAGAACTCCGGGATCGTGCTCCCGCCCCGCAACGGCGCCCAGCTCGCGATCGACGAGTACAACGCCACGAATCCGAAGACCAAGATCGAGCTGAAGACCTACGACAGCCAGGGCAAGGCCGACCAGGCGACCTCGCTGATCACCACGGCGATCGGCTCGGACAAGATCACCGCGCTGATCGGCCCGGCCTTCTCCGGCGAGTCGAAGGCCATCGGCGGCCAGCTCGAGCAGAACAAGATCCCGAGCGTCTCGCCCTCGGCGACGAACCCGGGCCTGGCGAAGAACAACTGGTCGTACTGGCACCGCGTCGTGGCGAACGACGACGACCAGGGCCCCGCCATCGCGAACTTCCTGATCACGGCGAAGTCGCCGAAGAAGGCGTTCGTCATCTCGGACGACCAGGAGTACAGCGTCGGCCTCGCGGACGCGTTCGAGAAGACCTTCAAGGAGAAGGGCGTCACCGTCGAGCGCGACAAGTTCCCGAAGGACGCGCCGGACTACTCCTCGACCGTGCAGAAGGTCAAGGCGGCCAACCCGGACATCATCACCTTCGGTGGCTACTACGCGCAGGGCGGCCCGCTGCTCAAGCAGCTGCGTGACGGCGGCGTGAAGGCCATCTTCGCCACCGGTGACGGCTCGCTCGACCCGCAGCTGGTCTCGGGCGCGGGTGCCGCGGCCGCCGAAGGCGCCGTCATCGGCTGCCCGTGCAACATCCCGGACGCCGGCACCACGGACGAGTTCGCCACCAAGTACAAGGCCAAGTTCAACGTCGCCCCGGCGATCTACGCCACCGAGGGTTACGACGCGGCGACCGCCCTCATCAACGCGGTCAAGGCCGGCAACACCACCGGCGAGAAGATCAACGAGTTCCTGAAGACGGAAGACTTCAAGGGCGCGTCGAAGCAGATCAAGTTCAAGGCGAACGGTGAGCCCGAGACCGCCGCGATCAACGTGTACCAGGTCGTCGGCGGCGTCATCAAGAACCTCGGCGCGTCGACCGAAGCCAAGATCACCGGCTGACGCAACAGGAATAGCGACTGACGGGAGCGGGGGCGCTGTGGTCACCACAGCACCTCCGCTCCCGGCCCGTATCCCTGTCCTCGCCCTGTCTCGTAAGGCGCTCACGTCATGTTGCAGACCCTGCAAGACCAGTTCCTCGGCAGCACCATCGGCGGACTGGTTCTCGGCTCCATCTACGCCCTCGTCGCCCTCGGCTACACAATGGTCTACGGCGTCCTGCGGCTGATCAACTTCGCCCACTCCGAAATCTTCATGATCGGGACGATGACGTCCCTGTTCATCCTGGCCAGCATCGCCACCTCCGGCAACATCGTGGTGGGCCTGGGCGCGATGATCCTGCTCCTGCTCGCGCTCATGCTCGCCTCCGCGGTCGTGTCCGGCGGTTCCGCGGTCGTGCTGGAGCAGGTCGCCTACCGGCCGCTGCGCAAGCGCGGTTCCTCGAAGCTCGCGGCCCTGATCTCCGCGATCGGCGCGTCGATCTTCCTGCAGGAGCTCTTCGCGCTGGTGATCATCCCCAACGTCTTCGAAAAGTCGGGCCGTGTCCCGCAGAACGCACCCCGGTTCGTCGACCGCGACACGCTGTTCCCGGTCGGCAACGCCGTCGTCCGCACCGACCAGGTCCTGGTCATCATCGGCGCGGTCATCGTCATGGTGGTGCTGGACCAGCTGGTGCGGCGCACCCGCATCGGCCGCGGCATCCGGGCGACCGCCCAGGACCCCGAGGCCGCCGTGCTGATGGGCGTCTCGATCGACCGCATCGTGCGGATCACCTTCCTGCTGGGCGGTGCGATGGCCGGTGTGGCCTCCGCGCTGTACCTGATGGAACTCGAGAACACCGGTTACCGCGTCGGTTTCGTGCTCGGCATCAAGGCGTTCACCGCGGCCGTGCTCGGCGGTATCGGCAACCTGCGCGGCGCGCTCCTCGGCGGCATCGTGCTCGGCCTCGTCGAGAACTGGAGCGCGATCTTCCTCGGTTCCGAGTGGAAGGACGTCACGGCGTTCGTCGTGCTCGTGCTCGTGCTCATGTTCCGCCCCACCGGCATCCTCGGTGAATCCCTCCAGCGAGCTCGCGCGTGAAAGGCGACGGTGTGAGTACCAAGGAAAACACTCGCCGCTCGTTCCAGCCGGTGAACGGCGCGCGGGACTGGTGGCAGCACGCTCCGATCTGGCAGCGGTACCTCGTCTACATCGCCCTGATCGTGTTCGCGCTGATCCTCCCGGCCCCCTGGATCGGCTCGTTCATGTCGCCGGCCTCGGACTGGACGAGCGTCCTGATCTTCCCGATCGGGACCTACATCCTGCTGGCGATCGGCCTGAACATCGTGGTCGGCCTGGCCGGCATGCTGGACCTCGGGTTCGTGGCGTTCTTCGCGATCGGCGCCTACACCGTGGCGATCTTCGGCACGAAGTTCGGCTGGAACGTGTGGCCCACGATCCTGGTCGGGATCGTGCTCGCCGCCGTGTCGGGCGTCATCCTCGGCGCCCCCACCCTGCGGCTGCGCGGTGACTACCTGGCCATCGTCACCCTCGGGTTCGGCGAGATCGTCCGGATCACGGCGCAGAACACCGACGGCATCGGCGGCGCCCGCGGGATCACCAACATCCCGCACCCGTCGCCGATCTTCGGCATGGAGTTCCTGCTCGACCCGGCGCCGTACTACTACCTGATCCTGGTCGCGATCGTGCTGGTGATCGTGTTCTCGGTGCGGCTGCAGAAGAGCCGCGTCGGGCGCGCGTGGGCCGCGATCCGCGAGGACGAGGACGCCGCCGAGCTCATGGGCGTGCCGACGTTCAAGTTCAAGCTGCTCGCCTTCGCGATCGGCGCGATGATCGGTGGCTTCGCGGGCGGCATCTACGCCAGCAAGGCCGTCTTCATCGCCCCGGACAACTTCCCGTTCATCCTGTCCGCGACGATCCTCGCCGCGGTCGTGCTGGGCGGCGCGGGCAACCTGCCGGGCGTCATCCTCGGCGCCTTCCTGGTGGCCTGGATCCCCGAGCGCCTCCGGTCCGTCGAGTGGCTGAAGCACCTGCTCGGCGACAAGGACCCGGCGGAGTTCCGGATCCTGCTGTTCGGCGCGGTCCTGGTGGCGATGATGGCGCTGCGACCCGAAGGCATCCTGCCTTCACGACAACGAAAAGCCGAGCTACGGGAAGGCACCGGCGGCATGGGCTCGCTCGGTGGCGAAGTGGCGGGTCCGGACACCGAGGTCCAGGCGGAGGTGGCCAAGTGACCCCCTTGCTCGAGTTCGACAACATCACCATGCGCTTCGGCGGTGTGACCGCCCTGCGCGAGGTGAACGTCTCCATCAACGAAGGCGAGATCTTCGCGCTGATCGGCCCGAACGGCGCGGGCAAGACCACGGTGTTCAACGTGGTCACCGGCGTCTACCAGCCGACCGAGGGCCAGGTGCGCTTCGACGGCGACCGCATCGACGGCATGAAGCGCTTCCAGGTCACCAAGCGCGGCATCGCCCGGACGTTCCAGAACATCCGGCTGTTCCACAACATGTCGGCGATCGAGAACGTCATGGTCGGCGCGGACGCGCACCACAAGACCGGCGCGATCGGCGCGGTGCTCGGCCTGCCGTGGCACCGCAAGGAGGAGAAGCGCGGCCGCGAGCGGGCGCGTGAACTGCTCGAGTTCGTCGGCATCGGCAAGGTGGAGCACGAGACCGCGAAGAACCTCTCCTACGGCGACCAGCGCCGGCTGGAGATCGCGCGGGCGCTCGCCACCGACCCGAAGCTGCTGCTGCTCGACGAGCCGGCCGCGGGCATGAACCCGGCGGAGAAGAACGCTCTGCAGGAACTGATCCGCAAGATCCGGGACGACGGCCGCACCGTGCTGCTCATCGAGCACGACATGGGCCTGGTCATGCACATCAGCGACCGGCTGGCGGTGCTCGACTTCGGGCAGAAGATCGCGGAAGGGCTCCCTCAGGAAGTGCAGACCAACCAGAAGGTGATCGAGGCGTACCTGGGGGTGGCTGAAGATGCTTCTTGAGGTCGACAACATCAACGTCCACTACGGCAAGATCGCTGCCCTCAAGGGCATGAGCATCCAGGTCGACGAGGGCGAGATCGTGTCGCTGATCGGGGCCAACGGCGCCGGCAAGACCACGACGCTCAAGACGATCTCCGGGCTGCGGCCGCTCACCAGCGGGCGGATCTTGTTCAACGGCCAGGACATCTCGAAGACCCCGGGGCACAAGCGCGTGCTGCTCGGGATCGGCCAGTCGCCGGAAGGCCGGGGCGTGTTCCCGGGCATGACGGTGCAGGAGAACCTCCTGATGGGTGCCTACACCCGCAAGGACGACCTCCAGGCCGACCTCGACGAGGTCTACGAGCTGTTCCCCCGGCTGAACGAGCGCCGGACGCAGTTCGGCGGCACGATGTCGGGCGGCGAGCAGCAGATGATCGCCATCGGCCGCGCGCTGATGACGAAGCCGAAGGTGCTGCTGCTCGACGAGCCGTCGATGGGCCTGGCGCCGATGCTGATCGCGCAGATCTTCGACATCATCCGGGAGATCAACAAGCGCGGCACGACGGTGCTGCTGGTCGAGCAGAACGCCCAGCAGGCGCTGAAGCTGTCCGACCGGGCGTACGTGCTCGAGACCGGTCAGGTGGTCAAGAGCGCCCGCGGGGCCGACCTGCTGGACGACCCGCAGGTCCGGGCCGCCTACCTCGGTGGCGACCTCGGCGTCTGATGGTCCTTTTCCGGGGGCCCGGCACTTCGGTGCCGGGCCCCTTTTTCACAGCTTGATGTCGGTGCCGGTGAGGTTCTTCATGTCGGCGATGCTCGGGCCACCGAAGGCCCGGACCGCGACCGGCTTCCGGTCCTTGGGGATGTCCCAGTAGAGATCGAACTCGACGCGCACGCCGTGCCCGAGGTCGAACTGCCGCGGCTGGCGCTTGATGATCATGGCCTGCTCTTCCGGCGGGTGAGCGGTCCCCTGGTCGTCGACCAGCAGCTGGCGCCCGGTGTCGAACAGGACGCTGGAGGTGCCGGTGTTGGTCACCACGAGCCGCACCCGCACGAACTGGCCCTTCGCGGGGAACTCGGTGTGACTCCCGGTGATGCTGGGCAGCCCGGCGGCGAGGCCGAGGAGGGTGAACTCGGTGTCACCGTTCTTGGCGGGCGGCAGCTTGAGGGCGGTCTCGTCGGGCCGCACCTGCCGCGGCGGCAGCTCGTAGGTCGCCGGCGCGGGCGCGCTGGGCTGTTCGGCCTGGCAGCCGGCGGCGCTCAGGAGGAGGACGACGACGGCCAGCAGGCGGAGTTTCACCAGGGTGATTCTGCCTGCCGGCCGCCCGTCCGGCTAGCTCCCGATGCTCTCGACGACGGCCTCGGCCACGGCCTTCATGGTGGTCCGCCGGTCCATGGCGGTCCGCTGGATCCACCGGAAGGCATCGGGCTCGGTCAGCCCTTGGCGGCTCATGAGCAGGCCCTTGGCGCGGTCGATGACCTTCCGCGTCTCGAGCCGGTCGGTGAGCCCGGCGACCTCGGCCTCGAGGGCCTGCAGCTCGGAGAACCGGCTGACGGCGAGCTCGATGGCGGGCACGAGGTCCCGCTTGGCGAAGGGCTTGACGAGGTAGGCCATGGTCCCGGCATCCCGCGCGCGTTCGACGAGATCCCGCTGGCTGAAGGCGGTGAGGATGACCACGGGCGCGATCCGGTCCCCGGTGATCTTGGCGGCGGCCTCGATGCCGTCGAGCTTGGGCATCTTGACGTCGAGGATCACGAGATCGGGCTTCAGATCGGTGGCGAGGGAGATGGCCTGTTCCCCATCCCCGGCCTCACCGACGACCTCGTAGCCCTCTTCACGCAGCATTTCGACGAGGTCGAGCCGGATCAGGGCCTCGTCTTCCGCAACGAGCACCCGACGCTGCGGCACGGTGTCGGCACCATTGGCCTCGGTAGCCTGATCGGTCACCGGGGTCCTCCTGAAGACTCGGCGGGTGTTGACATCTCGCGGCGTTCCGCGAACCTGAAGCCTACCGGGAACGATCCAGAAGAAGAGATGGCGTTCACCACGTAGTGACGCTGACCGCTTCGGCAAGGCCGCCCCCGGCGGTGGGCAGGGTGCGGTGATCCCGTAGAGTCACGACGTCACGCCCCCGTAGCCCAACTGGCAGAGGCAACGGATTCAAAACCCGTCCAGTGTGAGTTCGAATCTCACCGGGGGCACATGTGACCACCAGCAGAGATCAGCCCCTGACCAGGCATTATCCGGTCAGGGGCTGATCTCGTTCAGTCCGGCGGTGTCCGGGGCTGTCCGGCCGTCTACGGCCCTCCACCCCCCATGCGCCCCCCAGCTTCCGGCCGTCAGCTCTCCCAGCCGAGGGCCTTCTCGATGCGGTCGTGGGCGGCCGACTCCAGGCCGGCGATCACCTTGGCGTAGATCTGGTGCAGCACGGCGACCGAGTGGCCCGCCCACTCCGCGCACTGCGTGGACGGCACTCCAGCAGCCAGCCAGGTCGACACACAGGCGTGCCGGAGGTCGTAGGGACGCTTCGCCAGCGGCGAGGCGTACTCGTCCTCCGAGAGCGCGCCTTTCCGTGCCCTGTCCCACACACGGCCGATCGTGGACTCGGCGAGGTCTCCCCCGGTCAAGTTCCGGAACAGCCGGCCGTCCGCCGCCGTGCCGAGCGTGGTCAGGTGCCTGTGCAGAATCGCCGTCAACGGCGGAGGGGACGGCACTGCGCGGACTTCTCCCTTTCCCCGTTGCTTGAGCTGTCGACGGTCCCGACGTTCTCCGCTGTCCGTCCAGGCCGCGCCGGTGATCGGCGCGGTCTCCGACAACAACAGCTCGCCCCACCCTTCCTCGGGGAGCTGCAAGTCCGACTTGCGCAGCATGGCCGCCTCTTCTGGCCGAAGTGCCGCGTAGTACATGACGGCGAAGAACGCGACCAGCATCGGCCCGGACGACCGGCGAGGCTGCCCCTCGATCCGCTGTGCCTCCACTTCGGACAGCAGGCTCTTCGCCTGCTGCGGGTTGATGACCACGCGCTTATCGATCGCCCGCACGCTCTTCGGGGCAGTCCACTTCACCTCGGAAAGTCGATTTGCGGTCAACAGCTTCAGTTCGTGGGCGTACTCCAGCGCGTTGAACAGAACGGCTCGCTTGCGGTTGACGGTCTTCGCGGCGGCCTGCTTGCCGTCGAGCTTGAGCGACATCACCTCCAGCACTTCCCGAAGAACGGCCTTGTCATTGAGTCGGGACACTGGCGCGGTATTCGAGGCCAGCCACTTCAACGCACGCTCCACTTCAGGCGGTTTCGCGTCGTCGCGCCGTTTGGTGTTGAACGCCCACCCGGTAAGCGCGCGGCGGAGCGTCTTGCTGTCCGGCGCTCCCCGGGTGGTCGCGAGCAACGCCGGCGTCACGCTAGCGAGCGCGTCAGCATTCCCCGCCCGCGACTTCCCAGCGGCCCGTGGCCACTTCATGTCGACGTACTTGCACGCGAAGTCGAACCACGGCATTTCGTTCTCCTGGCGAAGCTTGGAGACCGGCAAACCCTGCGTGCGGTCGAATGCCTCGCCACGGCGCGACGCGGCGACCAGGTCCGAGCGGAAGCTGTCAGCGAGCGCGAACGTGTCGAAGAGGTCGCTGAACCGCGCACCGGCGACGAACCACACGACGCGGTAGTTCGTCTTCGTCTTCCTCACGCGGGTCTCGATCTTCCAGATCTTGACGTCGTAGGTCGTGTCCATCAGGCGGCCTCCTCACAGTTGTCGAGCCAGGTCTCAAGGTCAGCCCGGCGGATGCGGATCTCCCCGTTCGGGAGCTTGATGCAGCGGGGCGCGCGCTTCTTGGCGCGCCACTCGTAAAAGGTCGAGCGAGCTACGGCGAGTTCGGCGCAGAGTTCAGCGATGGTGAGGTGCTGGCGTGGCGTGGCCATCGGTGGTGAGCCCTTCGGGTCGTGCTGTCGGTGGCGGCGATGCGCATGGGCTCTCCTCGGTTTGGCGTGGTCGGTTGTCGGTGCTGAGGGGGTAAGCCGTACCAGCCGTACCAGCCTCGTTTTGCCTGGTCAGGTGCGGTACGGCTTGGTTTCGTGGTACGGCTTGAGCCGTACCAGGACGGTGGCGGTGGTACGGCTTGAGCCGTACCAGGTGGGGAAGCCGTACCAGCTCTGACCTGCGAAAACGAGGCTGGTACGGCTGGTACGGCTACCCCGCCCGGCGGGTGTCAGGCCGACAGTGCCCGGCGGAGCGGAATCGCTCCCCCGGCGGCCTTTTCGCCGTCGCCCTTGGCGGGCGGTTCGGTGCAGTAGCGCGCCCAGGAGTCGGTGAAGTCGGCGCGGCGGTAGCCCTTGGCCTGTCCGGCGCCGGGGAACCGCATGGTGTCCGAGCGGATGCCGTACTCCTTGAGCAGACTGCCGAGCTTCATGGCGGTGAGCCCGGTCGCGCCGTACTCGCGCCACGGCGACTCGTCCAGGCCGCGCAGGCGGTGCAGCAGCTCGGCGGTCGGCAGGGCGAGCTCGTCTCCGAACGCGGTGCGGCAGTCGGTGAGCAGGCGTTGCCGGTCGGAGCCTTCGTTGTCCTCGTCGGCGGTGGCGGTGAGGGCGAGCACGGCGGCGCGGGAGCGGTCGCCCCAGGTGCCTCCGGCGTGGTCGGCGACGGCGACCAGGGGTTCCCAGGTGTCGGCGGCGCGGTCTTCCACGGGCATCTCCGGTTCGGCGGTCTCCAATGTGGACAGGTCGGCGCGCAGCCACGCGTGCAGGTTGTCGGCGAGGGCACGCAGCGCTGGCCGGTCCCGGCGGTGCCGATACGGCGCGACGGTTTCGCCGGGCGCGCGGCGCCGCATCCGGGCGATGACGGCCCGGTCCTCGATGGTGTCGGGCATCGCGCCGATGCCGGCGAGAGCGGCCATGGCGAAGGTGGGGATGGACTCGACGCGCTGGTTGGTGGCGTCGTAGCGCTTGGCCGGCCGGTTGCGCTGGTGTCCGGCGTTGAGCAGCCCGCGCAGGTCCTCGTTCCCGTCGGCCTTCGGCCCGAAGATGGTGTCCGCCTCGTCCACGAGCAGCGTGGGCGGGTCTTCGGAGACCGACCGGTAGACCGCCGCCGGGGAGCTGTTGACCGTGATGAACGGGTTGTGACAGGTGGCTTCCACGATGTCGAGCAGCCGGGACTTCCCGCAGCGCTTCTCCGGCGCACGGATCACCAGCCGGGGCGCGTGCGCCCAGGCCGGCTGTGCGTGGGTGGCGGCGATCCACAGCGCGATGGCGTCGGCGGTCTCCGGGTTAGGCAGGGCCACGTAGCGGGTGAGTGCGGCGCGCAGGTCGTCCAGGAGCGTCGCACCGGTGCGGGTGGTGCCTGGGGCGGGTTCGGTGGTGCTCATGCGTGCTGGGCCTTTCTGGACGGTGGTTTCAGGCGGCAGCGGCGGGGACGGTTGCGGCGTGGTGGGTGGCGAGGATCAGGCGTCCGAGTCGTTCGGCGGCGTCGGGGACGACGGCGTTGCCAAGCGCCCGACGTCGGTCCACCCCTCGGGGAACCCCATAAGCCACTCGACCCACGTCGGGTTCGACGGCCCACCGAGAGCCGTCCGCAGGTTCAGCCCGCCG
>NZ_JBSGJD010000212.1:0-17617 GCF_053605405.1 Amycolatopsis sp. NPDC003861 | reverse complement strand
CCCGGGCGACCAGCTCGGCGAACGCGAACGGCTTCGTCAGGTAGTCGTCGGCGCCGAGGCCGAGGCCGGCGACCCGGTCGGTGACGTCGGCGGCCGCGGTCAGCATCAGCACCCGCGCCTCGCCGCCCGCACGGACCACCGCCGCGCAGACGTCGTCGCCGTGCACCTTCGGCAGGTCGCGGTCGAGGACGACGACGTCGTAGCCGTGCACGCCGACGCGTTCCATCGCTTGCTCGCCGTCGTAACAGACGTCGACGGCCATCGAAAAGCGCCGCAACCCCTCCGCGACCGAGTCGGCCAGCAACCGCTCGTCCTCCACCACCAGCACCCGCACCGGCCCAGTCTGCGCAGGGAGGCCATAAGGACCGCATAAGCGACGTCGCTTAGCGCGCCCGAATCCCCCGATCCGTAGACCTGACCCCCAACCGGACGAAAGGAAGCGAGCCATGCGGACACGGATCGTCGTCGCGGCGCTGGGGACAGCCCTGCTGCTCGGCGGCTGCGGGGCGAAGCCCGACGACGGGTCGAAGGTCGCCTCGATCTCGACGCCGCCGAAGACGGGCGGGCCCACCGCGGCCGACAACAGCGGCAAGAGCGACGAAGACAAGATGCGCGACTTCGCCAAGTGCATGCGTGAGCACGGCATCGACATGCCCGACCCGAAGCCGGCGGGGGAGGGCGGCGGCATGGCGATCACCCTCGGTGGCGACGGCGTCGACTCCTCGAAGCTCGAGGCCGCGCAGAAGGCGTGCAAGCACTTGATGCCCAACGGCGGCGAGATGAAGCCGCCGAGCGCCGAAGAGCTCGACAAGATGCGCAAGGACGCCAAGTGCATGCGCGAGCACGGAATCGACATGCCGGACCCCGATCCCAACGGCAAGGGCGCAACGCGGATCGGCGGGCCGGGCGACGACCCGAAGAAGTTCGAGGAGGCCGCCAAGGCGTGCGGGCTCGGCATGAGCATCAGTTCGAGGGCGGGCAAGTGAACGAAGTGACGCACCTGAAGCCCCGCCGCCGCGGCCGGACGCGGTGGTTCATCGCCGGCGCCGTCCTCGTCGTGGTCCTGGGCACCAGCTCGGTCGTGATCCTGACGCGCGTGTCGAGCGCGACGCCGGTCAAGGAGGCCGCACCGCCCGCCGTCGAGACCGCGGAGGTGGTCAAAACCGACCTGAGCGAGGAAGAGGAGGCCGACGGCACCCTCGGCTACGGCGACGAATCCGTCGTCGCGGGCCGCAAGCCGGGCACGATCACGTCGCTGCCGGACGCCGGCGCCACCCTGACCCGCTGCAAAGCGGTGTACGGCGTGGACGCGAAGCCGGTGCCGCTGTTCTACGGCACCCTGCCGTTCTACCGCGACCTCGCCGCGGGCGTGGACGACGGCGCCGACGTCAAGCAGCTGGAGGAGAACCTCAAGGCGTGCGGCTTCGGCGGCTTCGGCACGCCGGACAAGAAGTTCACGTCGGCGACGGCGGCCGCGCTGAAGAAGTGGCAGAAGTCCCTCGGCCTGGAGCAGACCGGCACGTTCGGGCAGGGCGACGTCGTGCTGGCGGCGGGCGAAGTCCGCGTGTCGGCGCTGTCGGCGAAGCCCGGCTCGCCGGCCCAGGGCGAGGTGCTCAAGACGACCGGCACCGTCCGGTCGGTGCAGGTGAAGCTCGACGCGGCGAAGCAGAGCCTCGCCCAGCAGGGCGCGAAGGCGTCCGTGACGATCAACGGGAAGACGACGCCGGGCACGATCACCGACGTCGGGCGGACCGCGGTCGAGGGCAAGGACCAGGCGGGCCAGGACGACGGCAAGCCCAAGATCACCGTGACGGTCCGGCTCGACGACCCGGCCGTGGCCGGCACGCTCGACTCCTCGCCGGCGACCGTCCGGTTCACCAAGGACGTCCGCCGGGGCGTGCTCGCGGTCCCGGTCGGCGCGCTGCTCGCGCTCGCCGAAGGCGGGTACGCGGTCGAGGTCGACGAAAACGGCCGGCGGCGGCTGATCGGTGTCCAAACCGGACTGTTCAGCGGCGGGAAGGTCGAGGTCACCGGCACCGGCCTGGAGGCGGGCCTGCGGGTGGTGACGACGTCGTGACGCCCGTGCTGCGCGTGCACGAGGTCACGCGCACCTACCCCGGCGGGGTCGCCGCGCTCGACGGCGTCTCGCTCGCGCTGGAAGACGGCGAGATGGTGGCGATCGTCGGGCCGTCCGGATCCGGCAAGTCCACCCTGCTGCACCTGATGGGCACCCTCGACCGGCCGTCGGCGGGACGGGTGGAGCTGCGCGGCCACGACGTCGCCGCGCTGCCCGACCGGAAGGTCTCGGCGCTGCGCTCGCGCTGGATCGGGTTCGTGTTCCAGCAGTTCTTCCTCGACGAAGGGATGAGTGCGGTGGACAACGTGTGCACCGGCCTGCTCTACGCCGGGGTGCCGCGCCGGCGGCGGCGCGCGCGGGCCCTGGCGGCGCTCGACCGCGTCAAGCTGGGACATCGGGCGTGGCACCGGCCCGGCGAGCTCTCCGGCGGCGAACGCCAGCGCGTCGCGATCGCCAGGGCGGTGGTCAACGACCCGGCGATCCTGCTGGCCGACGAGCCGACCGGCAACCTCGACACCGGCACCGGCGCGTCCGTGCTCGCGCTGCTCGGGGAGCTGTCGGCGGAGGGCACCACGATCGTCGTGATCACCCACGACCGCGAGATCGCGGCGGGCATGCCGCGCCGCATCGAGCTGCTCGACGGCCGCCTGCGGCTGGACACCGGCCTGGTGGGTGCGCGATGACGCCGGTGACGTTGCCGGAGCCGGCCCGGCTCAAGCCGCCGGACGTCGTCGCGCTGGGGGCGCACGGCATGCGCACGCGGCCGGTGCGGGCGGTGCTGTCCGCGCTGGGCATCGCGATCGGCGTCGCCGCGATGGTGGCGGTGCTGGCGATCCCGGCGTCGGGGGCGCAGGCGCTGCACGACCGGCTGGCGGCGCTCGGCCCGAACCTGCTGACGGCGGGGCCGGGCCAGACGCTGTTCGGGGCCAACGCGACCCTGCCGGACGACGCGGTCGCGATGGCCCGCCGGATCGGCCCGGTCCAGGCCGCGGCGGGCACCGGGACGACGTCGGCGAGCGTCCGCCGCAGCGACAAGATCACGCCGGACGACACGTCCGGGCTGTCGGTGTACGCGGCGCGCCCGGACCTGCTCGCCGTGCTGAACGGCAAGGTGCGCGCCGGCGCGTTCCTGGCGACGGGCAACCAGAACTACCCGGTGACGGTGCTCGGCTCCCAGGCCGCCGCTCGGTTGGGCATCGACCACATCGACCCGGCGAGGCCGCCGCAGGTGCTGATCGGGACGCAGTGGTTCACGGTGGTGGGCCTCCTCGCGCCGATGCCCCTGGCGCCCGAGATCGAACGGTCGGCCCTGGTCGGCTGGGACGTCGCCAAGCGGCTCCTGGAGTTCGACGGCCATCCGTCCACTGTGTACGTCCGCGCGGCGGATTCCGCGGTGGACGAGGTCCGTTCGGTCCTGGCGGCAACGCTGAACCCCCAGGCCCCGAACGAGGTCGAGGTCCGGCGGCCATCGGACGCACTGGCGGCGCAGAAGCTGACGGACACGACGTACAGCGCGTTGTTCCTCGGCCTCGGCGGCGTGGCCCTGCTGGTCGGCGGCGTCGGGGTGGCGAACACGATGGTGATTTCGGTGCTGGAGAGAAGGCGCGAGATCGGCATGCGGCGCGCGCTCGGGGCGACGAGGAGGCAGATCCGGGGACAGTTCCTGGCGGAGTCGGTGCTGTTGTCGGGCCTGGGCGGACTGGCGGGGGTGCTGGCCGGGGTGCTGGTGACGGCGGGCTACGCGCTCAGCCAGGGGTGGCCCGCGGTGCTGCCGACGGGGGCACTGGCGGGCGGCGTCGGGGTCGCCGCGCTGGTGGGCGCGGTGGCGGGGGCGTACCCGGCGGTGCGGGCGGCTCGGCTGGCACCCACGCGGGCGCTGGCTTGAGGTGAGGTGGGCCGGGCGGGTTCTGCGGCGCTGTGTGGTTGCGGGGCCCGTCCCGGTCCTGTCGTCGAGCATGCACAATCACCCGTCCGCCGGTTACTTCCGACGCGAAACCCAGCACGTCGGAAGATTCCCCACCCCCGTCGCCCGGTGTTGGATTACCGGACGGGAGCCGATCGAAGGGTGGGGCGGCGTGCTGCGAGTCGAGGCGAATCGGCGTGATTTCCTGCGGTGGCTGACGACAGCCGGGGCCGGGCTCGCCGCCGGTGGGGTGGCTCCGGCCGTCTTCGCTCAAGAGGCTGCCGCGGCCGGGCGTGAGGTTGTCGTCGTCAGCGGCGCCACCGTGGTCGATGGCACCGATGGTCCCGCGCGGCCGGGCTCCTCCGTCGTGGTCGTCGGGGACCGGATCGCCTGGGTCGGGCCGGCCGGCGAGGTGCCGCTGTGCGGGGGCGCGCGGGTCGTCGACGGCCGCGGGCGGTACCTCGTGCCCGGGCTCTGGGACATGCACAGCCACGGCATCGAATTCGAGGACATCGCGCCGCCGCTCTTCCTGGCCAACGGCATCACCGGCATCCGCGAGATGCAGGGCTACGACGAGAACCGCGCCACCCGCGACAAGCTCGACACCGGTGCGCTGCTCGGCCCGCGGATCGTGCTGGCCAGCGGGATCATCGACGGCCCGGTGACGCTGCTCGGCCCGCCGGTCGTCCAGGTCGGGACCGTCGCGGAAGCGCGGGCCGCGGTCCGGGAAGCCGTCGCCCAGCGGTCGGACTTCGTGAAGGTCTACTTCTACCTGCCGCGGGACGTGTTCGCCGCGATCGCCGACGAATGCCGGCGCCACGGCCTGCCCTTCGCCGGGCACTGGCCCTACCGGCTTCGCGTGCTCGAAGCCGCCCGGGCCGGTCAGCGCAGTTTCGAGCACAACTTCGGGTTGCCGATCGCCACCTCGAGCCGCCGGGACGAGTTCCTGGCCCGCCTCGACGCGACGCCGTTCGACCCCGCGTCCCCGCGCGACTTCTTCAACCTGGCCCGCGAACTCGACCGGCAGGCCGCGCAGGCCTACGACCCGGCCACGGCGGCCCGCCACTTCGCCGGTCTCAAGGAGGCCGGCAGCCGGCTCAGCCCCACCTTCGCGGTCAACCGCGTCATCTCGCGCCCCGTCGGGGCGTTCGCGAACGATCCGCGGAACAAGTACATCCCGAAGGTGATCCTCGACCTCTGGGCCGACCGGCTGCCGCTGTTCACCCCGGTCACACCCCAGCAGATCGCCCAGCAGGAGGCCTACTTCCAGGCGCAGCTGCGGCTCATCGGAGAGGCGCACCGCGCCGGGGTCGGGGTGCTCGGCGGCACCGACTGCCTGAACCCGTACGTGTACCCGGGCTTCAGCCTGCACGACGAGCTCGACTACCTGGTCGCGGCCGGGCTCGGCCCGCGGAAGGCGCTGCAGACGGTGACCCGCGACGCCGCCGCGTTCCTCGGCCTGGCGGCCACGGCCGGGACGATCACCCCCGGCAAGGTCGCCGACCTGGTGCTGCTCGACGCCGACCCGCTCGCCGACATCCGCGCGGTCCGGCGGATCGACACCGTCGTCACCGCGGGCCGCGTCCTCGACCGGGCCGCGCTGCGCGGGTTGCTCGCCGGCGTCGAAGCCGCCGCGAGCCGGCCGGCCGCGACGGCGAACGCCAGGTCAGTGCGGTTGCCGGTGCACGGCTGCTGCTGAGCGCCGGGTAATCTCGGCCGGTCGAAGACCTGGTTCGAGGGGGACGCGTGCTCACTGGGCGGAAGCTGGCCGGGGCGCTCGTCGTGCTCGAAATCGCCGCCGTCGTCCTGGTGCTCGTCCTCAAGCGGTTCGACGGCCTCGACCTGGAGGTCTACCTCGGCGGCGCGAAGGCGCTGGCCGAACAGGGCTCGCCGTACGACGCCTGGGTGCCGACCACGCACCAGATCCTGCTGCCGTTCACCTACACGCCGTTCGCCGCGGCCGCGTTCTGGCCCGGCACGCTGCTGCCGTTCGCCGTCACGATGAAGCTGGTCAGCATCGCGTCGATCCTGGCGACCGGCGTGGTCGCCTACCTCTACGTCGCGACGCTCAACGGCTCGCTGACCGACGCCACCAAGGTCCGCGGCCGGGTGGTCGCCGCGCTGGTCGCCATCGGCGCGCAGCTCGCCGGCGCCCTGCTCGAACCGGTGCGCTCGACGCTGGGCTTCGGGCAGATCAACGCGCTGCTCATGGTGCTGGTGGTGCTCGACGTCCTGCTGCCCGGCGAGCGGAAGCGGACGAAGGGCCTGCTGATCGGCGTGGCCGCGGCGATCAAGCTGACCCCGGCCGTCTTCGTCGTCTACTTCCTGTTCCGCCGCGATTTCCGGTCGGCCGCGCGGGTGGTCGGCGGGTTCGTGGTGGCCGGCGCGCTGCTGTGGCTGATCCGGCCGTCGGCGTCCTTCACGTACTGGACGAAGCTGGTCTTCGACGCGGGCCGCATCGGCGGTGTCGACTACGTCGGCAACCAGTCGCTCAAGGGGCTGGTGACGCGGATCGGGCTGCCGGAAACCGCGGGCAACGTCGTCTGGCTGCTCGCCGCCGTCGCCGTGATGGCCGTGGTCGCGGTGATCATCGTGCGCGCCGCCGAGCCGGTGCTCGGGCTCACCGCGTGCGCGGTCGGCGGGCTCCTGGTTTCGCCGATCTCGTGGACCCACCACTGGACGTGGTGCGTGCCGGTCCTCGTCCTCGCCGGCTGGTACGCGTGGCGCTTCGACCGGGCGATCCGGTGGGTGGCGGCCGCGGTCGTCGTCGCCGGGTTGACGTTGTTCATCGTCGGCCCGATGTGGTTCGCCCCGCGGCCGGCGCCGTCGGCCGGCTGGTGGCTGGCGACGGAGTCCTACGAGCTGTACGGCTTCGCGCTGCTGGCCCTCGCCGCGTTCGGCGCCCGCCGCCTGGCCACGAAGAAGGGGACCCCCACCGCGGAAGCGGCGGAGGTCCCCTCCAAGGAACCCCAGGTCAGCTGAGCCGCTCGACGACGTACTCGATGGCCTGCGTCAGCTTGGTGACGTCGTCCGGGTCGATCGCCGGGAACAGGCCGACGCGCAGCTGGTTGCGGCCCAGCTTGCGGTACGGCTCGGTGTCGACGATCCCGTTGGCGCGCAGCACCTTCGCGACCGCGGCGGCGTCGACGTCGTCGCTGAAGTCCACCGTGCCGACGACCTGCGAGCGCAGGTCCGGGTCCTTCACGAACGGCGTCGTGTAGCTCGTCTTCTCGGCCCACTCGTACAGCCGCGACGAAGAGTCCTTCGTGCGCGAGGTCGTCCAGGCGAGCCCGCCCTGGCCGTTCATCCACTCGATCTGCTCGGCGAGCAGGAACAGCGTGGCCACGGCCGGGGTGTTGTACGTCTGGTCCTTGCGGGAGTTGTCCAGCGCGGTGGTCAGCGACAGGAACTCGGGAATCCAGCGGTCGCCGCCGCCGATCTCGCCGATCCGCTCGACCGCGGCCGGGGAGGCCAGCGCGATCCAGAGCCCACCGTCCGCGGCGAAGGACTTCTGCGGCGCGAAGTAGTAGACGTCGAAGTCCTCCGCCTTGACCGGCAGACCGCCGGCGCCGGAGGTGGCGTCGATCGCGACCAGGGCGCCCTCGCTGCCCTCGGGGCGGCGGACCGGCACGGCGACCCCGGTGGACGTCTCGTTGTGCGCCCAGCCGACCAGGTCCGCGCCGGCTTCGTAGGCGATGTCCGGGGCGCTGCCCGGCTCGGCCTTGACGACGATCGGGTCGGCCAGGAACGGCGCGCCCTTGGTCACGGTGGCGAACTTCGAGGAGAACTCGCCGTAGGTGAAGTGCTGCGCGCGCTCGCGGACCAGGCCGAAGGCGGCCGCGTCCCAGAACGCCGTGGTGCCGCCGTTGCCGAGGATGACTTCGTAGCCCTCGGGCAGGGAGAACAGCTCGGACAGACCCGCCCGCACGCGCCCGACGAGGGACTTGACCGGCTTCTGCCGGTGCGACGTGCCGAGGTAGGTGGAGCCGGACTCCGCCAGGGCACTCAGCTGCTCGGCGCGGACCTTCGACGGGCCGCAGCCGAAGCGGCCGTCGGCCGGCTTGAGGTCGGCGGGGATGGTCAACTCAGCGTCGGTCATGTGGCCAGTCTCTCAGGTCGGGACAAGGCAGGTAACAGAGGTGGGGCGGTGTCCGGAATGTGGAATCGACGGGCGATCGGCCACGCCGCCGGTGCAGCGCGCCGCGGCCTTCCGGACGGCGGCGGCTACGCCATCGGGCTGCACCGCGGTGGGGGTAAAAACACGGTTACCGGCCCGCCGGGGCGCCGGTAGCGTCCCCGGCCGAGCAGAGTTTTCCGGCGCCGCGCCGTGGAACGCGCTCCCCGCCGGGGTCGCGGCCATCGGCGGCCAGCCGGTTCGCCCACGCGGCGCGTACCGCCGCCCTGAACCGAGGGTCCCGCTCGCCGCTCTGGGGGTGCGAGCGGGGCCCGGCTCACCGCCAGTTCTCGACGCCGCCCGGCACCGGGGCGGCCGGGTCGTACGGCGTGCGGGTGAAGACGAACGTCGCCAGGTCGAGGTGGGTGGCGACGCCGTCGGCGTTCCGGCCCACTTCGAGCGTCTCGCCGGCGTAGTACGCGTCGAGGCCGACGTAGGTGTCCTTGCCGGTGGCGCGGAAGCGGGAGCTGCGCCCGGCGCCCTCCACCGGCGCGAGCAGCAGCAGCCCGTCGCCCTGGATGCGCAGGTGGTACGCCGTCGGGCCCCAGTGCCAGAGCCCGGTCAGCGCCAGCAGCTCGGGGTCCACCGGCGACGGCAGCCACTCGGCGGGCAGCCGCGGCTCCAGCTCGTCGGTCATGGTGATCAGGTCGAGGCAGAGCTGGGTGATGCCGACGCCGGACGTCGAGTTGGCGAGCACCAGCGCGCCGGTCTGCGCGGCCGGGTCGACCAGCGTCACGGCCAGGAAGCCGGGCATCGAGCCGGTGTGGCCGGCCAGCCGGCGGCCGCGGTAGCGCACGACCATCAGGCCGAGGCCGAACCCGGTCGTCCAGACGTCGGTGTCGTCGACGGTGACCATGGTCCGCATCTCGTCGACGGTCTCCGGCGCGAGCACGCCGCCGGTCTCGCCGCCGAGGAACGCCGTCCAGCGGCCGAGGTCCCGCGCGGTCGACCACAACTGCCCGGCGGGGGCCATCGCTCCGGCGTCCGGGCTCGGTTCGGGCAGCAGGACGTCGGCGAAGGGGTGGACGGCGAAGCCCTCGGCGTGCGCGCCGACCGGGTGCGGGGTCGTGCGGGTCATCCCGAGCGGGCCGAGGACCTCCTCGTCGAGCACGGACAGCCAGCCCTTGCCGCGGTGGCGGGAGAGGAGTTCGCCGAGGACGCCGTAGCCGACGTTCGAGTAGTGGAACCGCGCGCCCGGCCGGTGCTTGGTCGCGCCTTCGGCGAGGCTGCCGACCAGCGCGTCCCAGTCGGCGCCCGGGGTCCGCTCCCACCACAGGCCGGGCGACTCGGACGTCAGGCCGGAGGTGTGGGACAGCAGCTGGGCGACGGTGGCGGCGCCGAACGGCGTGCCCGGGACGTGCTTCTCCAGGGGGTCGTTGAGGTCGAGCAGGCCTTCGTCGCGCAGCCGCATGACGGCGGTGGCGACGAGGGTCTTGGTGATCGAGCCCAGCCGGTACTGGGTGTCGGTGCCCGGGGTCTCGCCGCCGACGCGTCCCCGGCCACCGGACCAGACGATCTCCCCGTCCCGCACGACGGCGGCGACCAGCGACGGAGCCCGGCAGGCGGCCTGCTCGTGCGCGATCCGGCGGAGCAGGGCGAGTTCGGTCGAGGCAAGCATGGGGGCATTCTGCCGCGCTCGGGCGGGCGAAGCAGGTCCCGGCCCACCCACCGTGTGCGGGAAGAGGCATCGCGCGTGTCTGGAGGGGTGATGCCCGCCGGGTCACGGTCAGCCGAGGAGGTTGCGGGCCATCGCCGTGGTAACCGCGGCCGTGCGGTCCGAGACGCCGAGCTTGCCGAACACCCGGAGCAGGTGGGTCTTCACCGTGGCCTCGCTGATGTGGAGCGCGCGGCCGATGTCGGCGTTCGTCCCGCCCTTGGCGACCAGCCGCAGGACCTCCACCTCACGGGCCGACAGCGGCTGCGGTTCCGGGTTGCGGACGCGGTTGACCAGCTTCCCGGCCACCGACGGCGCCAGCACCGTCTCCCCGCGGGCCGCCGCCCGGATCGCGTTGGCCAGCTCCGCGCGCGAGGCGTCCTTCAGCAGGTAGCCCGACGCGCCCGCCTCCACCGCGCGCAGGATGTCCGCGTCCGTCTCGTACGTCGTCAGCACGACGATCCGGCGGCCGGGCTGCTCGCGCAGGATCCGCTTGGTCGCCCCGACGCCGTCGAGGCCCGGCATCCGCAGGTCCATCAGCACGACGTCGGGAACGGCGACCCGGTCGAGCGCGACGGCTTCGTCCCCGGAACCCGCTTCCCCGACGACCGTCAGGTCCGGCTCCGCTTCGAGCATGCCGCGGAGGCCTTCGCGGACGACGGGGTGGTCGTCGACGAGCATGACGCGGATCAAGCCGGCACCTCCAGGGTGAGTTCGGTGCCGCTGGGGCCACTCCGGACACTCAGTCTGCCACCGACCTGCTCGGCCCGGGACCGCATCCCGCGCAGACCGAAACCCGTGGCGTGGTCGGGGTCGAAGCCGGCGCCGTCGTCGCGCACGGACAGCCGCACCGAACCGTCCACAGCGGACAACCGCACCGACACCGCCGACGCCGCCGCGTGCCGGCGGACGTTGTTCAGCGCTTCCTGCGCGCCCCGGAGCAGGACCACCTCACCCGCCATGCCGAGGGCGGGCAGTGGACCGTCCACTTCGTACCGGACCACCACGTCGGACGAATCGGCCAGCCGGTCGGCCTGCCGCCGGACGGCGTCCACCAGCGAGCCGGCCGCGAGGTCGGCCGGGGCCAGCGCGGCGACCATCGCGCGGGCCTCCGTCAGGTTGTCCCGCGCGGTGCGGGCGGCCAGCTCGGCGTGCCGCCGGGCCGCGGCCGGGTCGGTGTCCAATTCGGACTCGATGGCCTGGGCGAGGGTGACGATGCTGGTGAACCCCTGCGCGAGGGTGTCGTGGATCTCCCGCGCCAGCCGCTCGCGCTCCGCCGCGGTGCCCGCCTCCCGGGAGAGCCGGGCGACTTCCGCCTGGCTCGCCTCGAGCTTCGCGATCAGGTCTGCGCGCCCGCGGCTCTCCTCGATGACGTGCCCGATGAACTTGCCGCACAGCACGCCGAAGACGACCAGGATGGCCGTCATCGGCAGCATGATGTGCAGCGTCGGGCCGGTGAGCCCGTCGTTGACGACGGCCGCCGCGGGGTTGAGCAGGATCGCCACCGTGGTGAGGACCGCGGCCGGCCGGAACTCGAGCGTCGAGAACAGCAGCGGGCACGCCATGAAGAGGATGAAGCCGGACGTGCCCTCGGCGAGCATGGCGATCCCGACCAGCACCAGCACCAGGAGGGCGAACACCCACCGCTGCCGGATGGACGAGTCGTCGTCCCGGACGAGCCGGCGGCCCCACAGCAGGTAGCTCAGCGCGAGCGCGGTGAGCGCCCCGGCCGCGACGGCCGTCCACCCCGGGTCGGCGCCGTCGAGGAGCACCAGCGTGGTCGTGGCCAGGTAGGCCACCGCGAAGAGGATCTCCCAGAGCCAGTTGAACCGGTCCCAGGCGTCCTTCACTTCGCGTCGGTCCACCGGAAGGTCAGCCGCGCCAGCACCGCCCCCGCCACGCACCAGATCCCCAGCACCAGCGCCACCCGCGGAAGCTCCCATGTCCCGGCCATCTCCATCCTCACGGCGCCGTCCGGCAGGAAGACCGACCGGAACCCCTGGCAGATCCACTTCAGCGGGAAGAACGACGCGATGTCCACCATAACTTTCGGCAGGTTCGTGATCGGCGAGACGAACACACCGGAGATGAACTGCAGCACCAGGTACAGCATCTGCACGATGGCGACCGCGCCGTTGGTGGACTTCGCGAGCGAGCTGATCGCGATCCCGAGCAGGGTGCACGAGACGATGCCGAGCGCGAACACCCACAGCAGCGTCAGCCACTTCGCCGGGTCGGACGGCAGCTGCAGCCCGAACAGCAGCACGGCGACCCCGGCCATCAGCACCGTCTGGGCCAGGCTGGACACCGCGACCAGCACCATCTTGCCGATGAAGTACGACGCCGGCGGCATCGGCGTGCCGCGCAAGCGCTTGAGGGCCCCGGTTTCGCGGTCGGCCGAGACGCCGGTCGCGATGCTGTTGAACGACGTCGACACGATGCCGGAGCCGATCATCCCGGCCGCCAGCAGCTGGCCGGACGTGACGCCGTCGAGCGCGGTCGGACCGTCCAGGATGGACCCGAGCAGGATCATCAGCACCGCGGGCAGGGAGAAGGTGAAGACCACCTGTTCCTTGTGCCGGAAGAACTGCCGCAGCTCGGTGCCGCCGCGGGCGAGCCCGAGCGTCAGCGGGCCGGGAAGAACGAGCGTGGTCATGCCTTGTCTCCGATCAGGTCCAGGTAGATGTCCTCCAGGCTCGGCCGGGTCACCGTCAGGCCCGCGAGCTCGCGGCCCCCGGCCGAGAGCTCGGTGACGAGCTTGGTCGGGTACGCGGTGCGCTCGACGTGCTCGCCGCGTTCGTCGACCCAGCGCACGGTGGCCTCGGCCGCCGCCCGGCCGCCGAGGTTCTGCGGCGTGTCCTGGGCGACGATCTCGCCGCGCGCGATGACCGCGACGCGCCCGGCGAGCGCTTCGGCCTCGTCGAGGTAGTGGGTGGTCAGCAGGATGGTGGTGCCTTCGGCGGCGAGGTCGCTGATCAGCGACCAGAACTGCCGGCGTGCCTCGGGGTCGAAGCCGGTGGTCGGCTCGTCGAGGAAGAGCAGCTCGGGCCGCCCGATGATGCCGAGGGCGACGTCGACGCGGCGGCGCTGGCCGCCGGAGAGCGCCTTGACCCGCGCCCCGGCCTTCTCGGTCAGCCCGACCTTCTCGATCACCTCGTCGGGGTCGCGCGGGTCGGGGTAGTACTTCGCGAAGTGCCGGACGGTCTCGGCGACGCTCAGCTCGGCGGCGTCGGTCGCCGTCTGCAGGACGATGCCGAGCCGGGCCCGCCAGGCGCGTCCGGCCTGGCCGGGGTCCTCGCCGAGCACGGTGACGTCGCCGGCCGTCCGCCGCCGGTGCCCTTCGAGGATCTCGACGGTGGTGGTCTTCCCGGCGCCGTTCGGGCCGAGCAGGGCGAAGACCTCGCCCTGGGCGATGTCCAGATCGAGGCCGGCCACCGCGAGGTGACCGGGGTACTGCTTGCGCAGGCCGCGCACGCTGACTGCTGTGGTCATGCTCAAAGCCTGGCCGTTCGCGCCGCCGGATCCGACCAACGGCCAGTGGAATCCGGCTGTCCACCGATCGGTGGACACGCGGGCTTGGTTTCCCGTGGAACCACGAAAACGCTGTCATACAAGCAAAAATCCGAGGATCCGAGCTTGCGGAACCGCCGCGCGGGTGAACGCACTGTTGACAAGTTGTCTAACATGACAGAATGTCTCACAAGTGGGTGACCGCCAGCGACGGTGTCCGCCTCTCCGTGACCATCGACGGCCGAAGTGACGGGCCCACGGTCGTGCTCGTGCACGGCTACCCGGACAACAGCTCGATGTGGGCCGGGGTAGCCGCCGGGCTGACGGCGAAACACCGCGTCGTCACCTACGACGTCCGCGGAGCCGGACAGTCGGACAAGCCGCCGGGACGCGCGTCCTACGGGCTGGACCAGCTGGCCGACGACCTGCGGGCGGTCGTCGAGGCGGTGCAGCCGACCGGCAAAGTGCACCTGGTCGCCCACGACTGGGGCTCGATCCAGACCTGGCACGCCGTCACCGGGGACGGCCTGCGCGGGCGGATCGCCTCCTACACGTCCCTCTCCGGCCCGAGCCTCGACCACGCCGGCGCCTGGTTCCGCGCCCAACTGCGCCGCCCGACGCCGAAGCGGCTCAAGAACGCGCTGAGCCAGTTCCTGCACTCGTGGTACATCCTGGCGTTCCAGATCCCGGTCATCCCGGAGCTGCTGTGGCGGACGGGCCTGCTGGGCAAGCAGATCCAGCGGATGGAGCCGGACGCGGCGCCGCCGGACAAGTCCGACGGCCGGCACGGCCTCCAGCTCTACCGCGCCAACATGTTCACCCGGCTGTCGCGCCCCGCGCCGCGCCCCGCCGACGTCCCGGTGCAGGTGCTGGCCCCGACCGGCGACGCCTACGTCACGACGCCGCTGCAGACCGAGGTCACCCGCTGGGCGCCCGACCTGCGGATTCGCCGGATCGTCGGGACGCACTGGGTGACCAGGGCGAAGCCGGCGGTGGTCGCCGCCGCGGCCGCCGAGCTGATCGACTACGTCGAGACCGGGACGGAGAGCCGTGGGCTGCGGCGGGCCCGGGTCGACGCGGGGCCGTTCGAGGCCAAGCTCGTCGTCGTCACCGGGGCGGGCAGCGGGATCGGGCGTGCCACCGCGCTGGCCTTCGCCGAGCAGGGTGCCGACGTCGTCATCACCGACGTCGACCAAGCGAGCGCGGCGGAGACCTTGAAACTGCTGGGTGAGCACGGGCTCGCCGAGTACACAGTGGACTCCTCGGACGGCGAGGCCGTGCACCGCTTCGCCGAGCGGGTCCGCGCCGAACACGGCGTCCCGGACATCGTGGTCAACAACGCCGGCATCGGGATGTCCGGTCCGTTCCTCGACACGTCCATCGAGGACTGGGAACGCGTCATCGACGTCAACCTCTGGGGCGTCATCCACGGCTGCCGCGCGTTCGCGCCGATGCTCGCCGAGCGCGCCGAAGGCGGCCAGATCGTCAACCTCGCCTCGGCCGCCGCCTACCTGCCGTCGAAGATCCTCTCCGCCTACGCGACGACGAAGTCCGCCGTGCTCACCCTGAGCGTCTGCCTGCGGGCCGAGCTGGCCGCGCACCACATCGGCGTCACGGCGGTGTGCCCGGGCATCGTCAAGACCAACATCACCAACACGACGAAGTTCGTCGGAGTGTCCGAAGAGGAACAGCGCCGACGGCAGAAGGAGAGCTCGAAGCTGTACGCCCGGCGCGGGTTCGGCCCCGAAGGCGTGGCGCGGGACATCCTGCGTGCCGTGGAAAAGGACATCGCGATCGCACCGTCCACTCCGGAGGCGAAGGCCGCGCTGGTCCTTTCGCGACTGACGCCCGGCCTGCTCCGCACGGCCGCGAAGCTGGACCTGACGCCGTGAGCCGGCCGCGGCGGATGTCGCCGCAGGCCCGCCGCGACGACCTGATCCGCGCCGCGCTCGACCTGTTCGGCTCGCGGGCGCCCGAACTGGTCACGGTGGACGACATCGTCGTGCGCGCCGAGGTGTCGCGGCCGCTGTTCTACCGCTACTTCGCCAACCTGCGCGAACTGCAGGTCGAGGCGCTGCGCACGGTCACCGACGGGCTGATCGACGGCCTGGCCGGGCTCGAGGAGGGCCCGCCGGAGGTGCGGCTGCGCGCGGCCGTCCGCGGCCTGGTCGACGTCGCCGACCACTACCGCGCGGGGTACATCGCGTTGCTGCGCAGCGGTTCGGTGATCGCGACGTCCGAAACGGACGCGGCCATCGACGAGGTCCGCAACCGGGCGGTGGCGCTGATCCTGGACGCCCTCGGCGTCACCGACCCCTCTCCGCTGCTGTCGTTGACCCTCCGCTGCTGGACGGCCGTCGTCGAGGGCGCGCTGCTGAGCTGGCTGCAGGAGCGCAGTGTCGCCCGCGAAGACCTCGACGGCTGGCTGGTCGACCAGCTCACGGCCATGCTCGAGGCCACCGCGAAGCACGAACCGGCCGGCACCACGGGGGTACCGGCCGGTTCGTGAACGAGCGTCAGTGCTTGGTGACGAGCTCCCAGCCCTCGACGTCCTCGGGGCTGCGCGGCGCCGGGCCGACGTACTTGGCCGACGGCCGCACCAGGCGTCCGGTGCGCTTCTGCTCCAGGATGTGCGCGGCCCAGCCGGCGGTGCGGGCCGAGCTGAACATCGCGGGCATCATGTGCGGCGGGACCTGGGCGAAGTCCAGGATGACCGCGGCCCAGAACTCGACGTTGGTCTCAATCGGGTGATCCGGGCGCCGCTCGCGCAGCTCCTTCAGCGCGGCCTGCTCCAGCGCGGCAGCCGCCTCGTAGCGGGTCGCGCCGAGCTCCTGGCAGGTCCGGCGCAGCACGCGGGCCCGCGGGTCCTCGGCCCGGTAGACGCGGTGGCCGAAGCCCATCAGGCGTTCCTTGCGGTCGAGGATGCCCTTGACCAGGCCCTCCGGGTCACCGGTGCGCTCGACCTCTTCGATCATCGGCAGCACGCGCGCCGGGGCGCCGCCGTGCAGCGGACCGGACATCGCGCCGATGGCGCCGGACATGGCCGCCGCCACGTCCGCCCCGGTGGAGGCGATGACGCGGGCGGTGAACGTCGAAGCGTTGAGGCCGTGCTCGGCGGCCGACACCCAGTAGGCGTCCAGCGCCTTGACGTGCGCGGGGTCCGGCTCGCCGCGCCAGCGGACGAGGAACCGCTCGGTGATGGAGTGGGCCTCGTCGACGCGGGTCTGCGGGACCGCGGGCTGGCCGATGCCGCGCGCCGACTGGGCGACGTAGGACAGCGCCATCACCGAGGCGCGGGCCAGCTGCTCGCGGGCCTCGTCGTCGGTGATGTCGAGCAGCGGGCGGTACCCCCAGATCGGGGCGAGCATGGCCAGCGCGGCCTGGACGTCGACCCGGACGTCACCGGTGTGCACCGGCAGCGGGAACGGCTCGGCGGGCGGCAGGCCGTGACCGAACCGGCCGTCCACGAGGAGGCCCCACACGTCACCGAAGGTCACCTTGCCGGCGAGGTCCTCGATGTCGACGCCGCGGTAGCGCAGCGCACCGCCGTCCCGGTCGGGTTCGGCGATTTCGGTGTGGAAGGCGACGACGCCTTCCAGGCCCGGTCGGAAGCCGTCGTCGGGTTGGCCGGACGGCTGAGGCTTGCTGATCGTGGAGGTAGTCACTGTTTCGCGGAACCTTTCGGTGCGCTTTTCCCCGGCTGGTTGGTGCTGGTCGCGCGGTTGGGACAAGCGCACTGAACGCGCGCCACATCGCACGGATGGATAGACCTTGCTCTCTTGACGGGCGGGTGGCAATCGAAAGAAGCGGTGGTTTCGGTCACGATTACGAGAACGATTCAGTCACACGTCCGGTCAAGCCGGAGAATTTTCACCACTTAGTGTGACGAAGCCCAGGTAAATCCTGTGTTTCCGAACCAGGCGCTCCCCGGTTTCGGGTGATAGACCTAGCGGATGCACCTCAGCCCGCAGGAGCGCGACAAGCTGCTCATCCACGTGGCGGCCGACGTCGCGCGGAAGCGGCTGGACCGCGGTGTCCGGCTCAACTACCCCGAGGCGGTCGCGCTGATCACCGACCACGTCCTCGAAGGTGCCCGCGACGGCCGCACGGTCAGCGACCTGGTGGCCAGCGGCCGGACCGTGCTTTCGCGGGAGCAGGTGCTCGACGGCGTGCCGGAGATGGTCGACTCCGTGCAGGTCGAGGCCACCTTCCCGGACGGCACGAAGCTCGTCACCGTGCACGACCCGATCGTCTGAACCCACCGGTCGTGAGTGGTAAGGCGGGTTAGAACCCGCCTTA
>NZ_JBSGJD010000211.1:0-17750 GCF_053605405.1 Amycolatopsis sp. NPDC003861 | reverse complement strand
GCGTACATCCTCGGTGCCTCGACGCTGCCGTTCATCTGGAACGTCTTCAAGAGCTACCGGTACGGCGAGATCGTCACGGTGGACGACCCGTGGGGTTACGGCAACTCGCTCGAGTGGGCGACGTCCTGCCCGCCGCCGCGGCACAACTTCACCGAGCTGCCCCGGATCCGGTCCGAGCGGCCCGCGTTCGAGCTGCACTACCCGCACATGATCGAACGCATCCACGACGAAGGACACATCACCTTCACCGGAAAGGCGATCCCTCATGCGAAGGCTAAGGCAGCCCCGTCAGAGGCTGTTGCGCAGACGATCGAGGACGGCGGCCCTGGGCGACACTAGGGACCGCGGCTCTGGTGCATGCGACGTCCTGAAGGTCGCTGTTCGTGCGCCTGCTGCGGAGTGATCTCGCGATCTTGGTCCTTGGCGCGCGCTGGGGTGATCGGCGAGCAATTGATGTCCTTCGTCGGCTGCTCGCGCCGGTTGTGATCCGGTATTGCCGTGCCCGGCTCGGCCGGGTCGAGGGGTCCTATCGTTCTGCCGATGAGCTGGCGAACTCGGTCTGTACAGCCGTGTTCGACGAGCTTTCGGCGTGTGACGACCGGGAATATTCCGTGCTGCGCGTGATTCGCGCCCTGGCGGAAGGCAAGCTTGCAGATGTTGACTGCGCCGAGCCGACCACGTTTATCGGGCGCGTGGTCATGACCCTGCCAACACTGGATGCGGACGTACTGACGATGCGAGTAGCCGTCGGTCTTTCGGTCGAGGAAACGGCGGAGATGCTGGGTTGCTCTCCGCAGGAGATCAGGTTTGTGCAGCACCGTGCATTGGCAGAGGTGCGGAACCGTTTGAAACTCGGTTGACTCGCCTATCGTGGGATGTCCAGGCTGGCGCAGGGAAGCTCTGCCGGGCGTCGTTGGCACGCATGCGGGATGGCAGGACTCAACTTGATGCCGCCGACGCTGTCATCACCAGGTCATGCTTTGGCACTGGTCGGGCGTCGCACGTGACTCCACTTGTAGCGTCGCGTGATGCAGCCCGAACCGGCTCGCGAGGAGGGCCTGCGCGGCCGTCAGCACCTGATCGTGTCCGGCGCCGGGGGTGATGGTGATGTGGGCTGAGGCGACTTCCATGCCCGAGGTCAGGGTCCACAGATGGAGGTCGTGGACGTCATGCACACCGGCGAGGCCTTTCAAAGAATCGGCCACCTCGGCAAAGTCCAACTCGGGAGGCGCGTGCTGAAAGAGAACGCGCCACGCGTGTCGACCCAGAGTGAACGCTCGCGGCAGTACAAATAGTCCGATTGCGATGGCGATCGCGGGGTCCGCGTAACGCCAATCGAAGATCACTGTGAGCAGGCCGCTGGCCAGAACGCCGACTGAGCCCAACATGTCGGCCATGACCTCCAGGTATGCGCCGCGGACGTTCAGGCTCTCTTTCGCGCCACCCTTAAGCAGCTGCAGCGCGATGAAGTTCATGACGAGACCGACCACGGCGACGATGATGACGGGCAGGCCGGGCACGTCGGGCGGGGCTGCAAATCGTCCGACCGCTTCGTAGAGCACCCACCCAGCAACCGCGAAAAGCAGGATCGCGTTGAACAGAGCGGCGAATACCTCGCCCCGGTACATCCCGTAGGTGTGGCCACGCTGGCGTGCGGAGCGTCGGGCGACCAAGATCGCTGCCAGCGCCATCGTGACCCCGAGCACGTCGGTGAACACATGGGCAGAGTCCGATAGCAGCGCCAGTGACGACGTAGTGAGTCCGACGACGAGCTGGATCACGAAGGTCACGAACCCCAGGCCGATGGCGATCGTCAACCTGCGGACGTGCTTGCCGGAGGCACTGCCCGGTTCCGGCGCTGCGCCGTGTGAATGTCCCATCGGTGAACGGTCCTCTCTTCGGCCCGAGCTTGATCGGCGAGTGCTTGCAGCCGCGTCCTCGCGTGTTACATAGTAACATTCGAATATGTGCATATGACAACTGGAGGTCGACACAAGCGACGGGCGAGCGTGGCGGCGTGATGCCGGGGTCAGATGCGGCGTTGGGCCGCTTGTGGTTCTACGCTCCGATCACCGTGTTCATCGTGCACACGCTCGAAGAGCTACCCGGGTTCGCGATGTGGGTGTCGGCCCATTTCGCGCATCTGACGACGGAGAAGTTCGCGGTCACGCACATCCCGCTGATCCTGCTGGTGCTGCTGACGTCGTGGCGGGCTTCGCGCCCTACGGCCGCCACCGGCTGGATCGTGTTGGCCACGGCGTTCCAGTGGCAATTCGCCGCGAATGCGGCAGTCCATCTGGCTGCTGCGATCCGCTTCGGGGAGTATTCGCCCGGTATGGTGACCGTTGCCCTGTCTGTCACTGCGACCTACCTTGCGTGGTTGCGTCGACGGCAGGCAGCCCGGTCGAAGTCGAGGCGGCCCGGCCATGGCGCGACGCCACGGCCGGCGCATCTGGTGGCCGGGCTACCTCGGGTGCGTGGAGTGCGAGTCGGAGTGTCGCACGCACTCATCTTGACAGTCGACGGGGCCGTTGCGCTCCAGTGGATCGATGTCGGAGTTCCAGATGTGTGGGATTCGGCTTGAGTCGCCGGTCGGGTGCCGTAGGTGCGTCTGCGCGAATGAGCAGTGAGGGTGGGCATCGTCCGGTGTGAGGTGCCGACTCGGCCGGCCGGAGAGTCTTGGAGGGGGATCCGAGGGCCCGAGTCTTGATGTTTTACGGACAAACAACCGCTTTTCGGACAGGTTGACTGATTGTCGTCCCCCTTCGTTGCCTTCATCTACTACCGTGACTCGTAGACTTCGCTCACAGAGACCGTGTCGGGTGGCGACCGATGACATATGCATGGTTCACTATGTGTTGTGCGGCAAGTTGGCCGCTTATAAGAGACGAAGGGATCAGGTGTTCCCGATGAACACAACCGAGCAGGGGGCTTCCGGCAGTTCGCTGCTCTGTCCCAGGTGTGTCTCGCAAATGCTGCCCGTGCAGCGCTTCGGCGTCGAGATTGACCAATGCACAGGCTGCGGTGCCGTGTTCCTCGACCCGGGCGAAATGGAGCAGCTCGCAGCCGCCGAAGCCAAGTTCTACACAGCGCAGCAGGCGCCACCGAGCGCTCCCGCGCCTCCGGCTTATCAGCCGCCGTACCCGCAGCAGCAGCAGTACGCACCCTCGCCTTACCCGACGCCGCCCCAACACGGTGGGTTCCTGCAGGAGCTGTTCGGCGGCCATCACCGCAGTTACCGGCCTGAGGGACACCACGGCGGGCATCACGGAGGCCACCATGGGCACCACTGACTCGGCAACAGCGCCGGCCGACGTCGGCCACGGCCACGGTCACGGCGTGTCGGCCGACGCCGACCGGAAATGGCTCACCGCCGCCCTGATCTTGATCGTCGGTTTCATGAGCGCCGAAGTGGTCGTGGGTCTCATCGCCGGGTCTCTGGCTCTGATTTCCGACGCCGGCCACATGCTCACAGACGCAGCCTCGATCGTGCTGGCGCTGGTCGCGATCCGGCTGGCGGCCCGTCCCGCCAAGGGGGGGTACACCTACGGGCTCAAGCGGGCGGAAATCCTGTCCGCGCAGGCGAACGGCATCACGCTGCTGCTGCTGACGGCGTGGTTCGTATACGAGGGCATCCAGCGACTGATCTCGCCGCCGCCGGTCGAAGGCGTACTGGTCTTCGTTACCGCATTGGTCGGCATCGCCGTCAACGTGGCAGCGACCTGGTGTCTCAACAAGGCCAACCGGTCCAGCCTGAATGTGGAAGGAGCCTTCCAGCACATCCTCAACGACCTCTACGCCTTCATCGCCACCGCGATTGCCGGCGGCATTGTGTGGTGGACCGGGTTCGCCCGGGCCGATGCGATCGCCGCCTTGGTTGTCGCCGCGCTGATGGCCAAAGCCGGGTGGGGCCTGGTGCGCGACTCCGGCCGTATTTTTCTCGAGGCCGCGCCGACGAACATCGACCCCGAAGCGATCGGTGACCAGCTCGCGTCGGTTCCGGACGTCGTGCAGGTGCACGATCTGCACATCTGGCAGATCACATCCGGCGAGGCGGCGCTCTCGGCGCACGTACTCGTCCGCCCGACTGCGGACTGCCACGCCGTGCGTCTCGGCATCGAAGAGATCATGCGGTTGCAACATCAGCTTGAGCACACAACGTTGCAGGTCGACCACTCGCCGGACGGGAACCTGCCGATCGACGATCATTGTGAGCACCCACACGGCCGAACCTATCGCTCGACGAATTGATAGCGTCGGTTTAGCGGCCTGAAAGCAATCGATCGAGTCTGGGGTGGACGGCCGCCGTCGGCGGCCGTACGCCCCAGAGAGGTTGCGCTTCTCCAGGCGTAGTTCCGGTGTGCGCAGCCCGTTTCGCCGCCATCGCCGCGGGTCCGAGTGCCGCGCGGTTCTCCGTATGAGCGTCATGGCAGTGCGAGATACGTCGTGCGCCGCTCCGAGTTCGCCCGATGGCGGCGAGTGGTCCACGGTAGCGGCCTGCCTTGACCGCGCTGGCCCGGCTGCTCGCTTGCGCGGGCAAGACAGGGTCGGTGCCGGAATCTGGCCGCCACCCGGCAGCCCGTCTGGCAATGCCCAGGGCCTCTGGGACCTCCGAGTGCCACTGGCGCACGAGCGGCAACGTTTTGCCATAGCGGTCTGCTCGTCGATCCATCCCCGCAACCTGCGGACAATCGGCGATCGACTTCTGTCGTTTGCCGCTGACAACTGATTGTGGGACGGCTGCACGTTCGAAACAGAACGGCGGCGCGGTGGCCTGGAACGGAACTCGGACTTCGGGAACTATCTGCTCCTGTCCTCCGACTCCTACACGCGGGGGATGCTCACTCGAAAGGACCACCGGATGAACTTCACACGCGTAGCGATCGCCGCGCCACTCGCAGTCGCCGCGCTGCTCGCTCTCGCAGTGCCCGCCTCGGCGCATACGGGGCTCGCGAGCAGCAGTCCGGCGGAAGGCGCGTCATTGACCGCCGCGCCCACTGAAATCAAGCTGACCTTCGATGAACCCGTTGGTGCCGAGGCCGGGGCGGTCTCGGTGACGGGAGACGACGGAAGGGTATGGACCGTCGGCAAGCCGACGGTGAAGGACAAGGACGTCACCGTCCCGGTTCAGCCATCCGGCCCGGCCGGCAGGTACACGATCACTTACAAGGTCAGTTCCGACGACGGAGACGCGGTCACCGGCAAGGTCGCCTTCACTCTGACCGCTGCGGCTGCGCCTACCACGACCTCGGCGGCGGCTCCCAGCACGACTCCGACGTCGGCGCCGCAGACCAGCGCGGCCCCGGCGCCGCAAGCGGCGGCCAACGAGGACGGCGGCGGTGTGCCTGTGTGGGTGTGGATCGTGCTCGCCGTGGTGGTTGTTGCAACGGCCGTCGCCGTCGTGGCGCGCCGGAGCCGGGGCAAGGAAACCAAGAGCGACTGAGGCACGGTCGCCGGGGGCGCATGATGCGCCCTCGGCGATCTGCCAGCGGGGATCGGGCAATGAGGCTGAGCTATCCGACGATCCGGCGTGCGCCCATCAGGTGGCCGTCGCCTTTCATGGATCGCACGTCGACGACCTGTCCTTCGGTGGGGGCGTCGACCATTTTTCCGTTGCCGACGTACATTCCGACGTGGTGGATCTTCGACGCGTCGCCGGTGCCGTCGTCGAAGAAGAGCAGGTCGCCGGGCGCGAGCGAACTCAGCGATGCTGTCTTGCCGGCCGTGAACTGCTGGCGGCTGGTCCGGGGGAGCGTGATTCCGGCCTGCTTGTAGGCCCATGACGTCAGTCCGGAGCAGTCGAAGGTGTTCGGGCCGGTCGACCCCCACTCGTACTGGGAGCCTCGCTTCGACAGTGCAGCCTGCAGAGCGTCATTGGCGGCCCCCGGCGGACCGAGGTAGGACCCGGTGTCCTGGGCCTGGCCCAGCTTGCGCCGGTCGGCGGAGGGCAGGTCGCCCAGCGCCTTTCGGACTTCTTTGATCTGCGCGTCGAGGTCGCCACGGCGCTTGCGGACCTCATCGACCGCGGCGGCGGCGTCGTCGGCGGCAGCCTTGGCCTGTCCCTGCGCCTGTGAGGCTGCGTTGCGTGCCCCTTCCGCGCGGCCTGCCGCCGTGCGAAGTCCGTTGAGTGTGTCGTTCTTCTGGTCGGACAGCAACGAAAGTGCCGATGCGCGGTCGAGGAACTCCTGTCTACTGCCGCTGTCGAGCAGTACGGCCGCGCTGTTGAGCTGGCTACCTTCCAGCGCCGATACGGCGATCTTGCTGACATCGCCGCGGAACTGCCCGATTGCCGCCTGGGCTGCCGAGACCTCGTTGTTGGCCTTGGTCAGCGCGGCATCGGCCTGGTCGCGCTCGGCCTGCCGGGTCTTGAGCTGACCTTCGGCGGTGAGGAGGTCTTCGTCGGCCTTGGCGGCCTGGGCGCCCAGTTCCTGGTAGCGCTGCATCGGGTCTTGGCTCGGGGGAGCGGGTTGCGCTCCGGCCGGTATTGAGCCCGACGCCAAGGCGATGGCCGCTGCAGCCAACACAAGGGGATGCCGCCGAAGGATACTTCGGTGCAGGTTCACACGTTCTCCCGTCACGATCAATCTACTATCGCACGTAGTACTAGTGAGGAAGTTGTGAGCGTTCGGTGAAGTGTGAGTGCACCGGAACTTCAGTCCAGCAGAGATTCGGCGCTTGTGGCAAAGCTCACCGGTGCGGTGCCTGCATCGACACTGCACCGGTGAGCCGCCACCGGGTTCCCCAGTTACCCGGCTTGACTACTCCCTACAGGTCTTGTTCCGGTTGACGCAACCCACGAGCCGGTTCATGACCCGCTGCGGCATCACGTTCGCGAAGTCGTCGTGGTCCGACAAGGGATTGTGTTTCTCCTCGGGAAACGAGTCGACCGAGTAGAGCCGGTCCTGCTGGACCTTCTGAGGAATGTTGTAGACCAGCGTGATCTTGAGCTTCGGCACCGCCCGGAACCCGCTGGGGCACTTGCCGGCCGCGTCGGGGTAGACGATGTGGTCGCGGTGGTTGGTGCTGTCGATGTTCTTACCGTCCCAGCAGCTGGCGAACTCGTGGATGCGCTCGACCTTGCTCCCGCTGGGACAAATCGGGTACTTGTCGATGAGCCGATCTTCGAAGCCGGTGCAGGTCCAGGACGCGCGCGCGTTCTTGGGGCCGTTGGTGGTGACCTTCGCGTCGCCGTAGAGCACGCGCAGGAACTTCGGCATGGCCTGGACCTTGCCGACCGGGCTGCCTTCGAAGGTCAGCTTCGCGACCTCGGGCCGCTGGATTTCCCCTTGGTTGCCCGGCAGCTGGTTGTTCTGGTCGGCGCCCTGCAAGGTCGACTGCTGGCCGCCGAACGCTTTGTCGTTGCCGTTGCCCACTTTGCAGCCGGCGAGCCGTTCCAGGCCGCGTTGACGACCTTCTTGGCCGATTGCCCCGGACAGCTGCCGGATGCTCTCGGCGCGGCGATCACGTAGCGAGCCCATCACCGCGTCGGCGCTCGAGCCGGCGTCGGCGAGTTGCTGGTTGGCTTCGTTCACCTGGTCGTCGAGGGCACCCAGCGCCTTATCGACCGCAGGTTCGGCCTGTTCCGGCACGTCCGGCAGCTCGGCGGCGACGTCGGGGCAGTCGGCGACCTTCTTGCCGTCCTTCTGTGGACGCGGACCGCGCGAGGAGGGCGGGCTGTTCTTCGGCTCATCGTCCTCGTCCCGGTTGATCCGGATGACGGGCCAGAAGTAGGCGGACTTGTCGCCGTTGCGGCAGGTGGTTCCGGCGGCGAGGAGGCTCTCGTTCGTCGAGTCGGCGTTGGTGGAGAGGTTGCCGACGTAGTCGTGCAGGTGCTGGGCGCCGTTGCGGACGCCGGGCTGGGCGATGAAGTTGTCCGGGTTGAAGTGCTTGTTCTCGTTTTTGCCGCAGTTGACGGTGAAAGTTCCGGTCGACGCTCCCCGCCGTCGGTCCGGTGCCTTCACGTTCGGCTGGACGGTGGTGATGTCCACGTACTGGTCGGCGGCTCCCTGTCCGTCGGCCAGTGCGGCGCCGATGCCGCCGGAGGTTGCGATGACGACGCTCGCGGCCACGGCGACCGCTGAGCTTGCCGCTGCGATGGTGAGCCGTACCTGTTTCTTCGACAGCCGATGTCGCGCCACGGTGATTCCTCTTCTTCTCGGGGGATGGGGAAACGAACCGGCCCGGCCGGCGCGGACGGCCGGGCCGACGGGGGTCAGCGGGAAGCGGGCGTCCGGCGCCGGCGGGTGAGGAAAACCAGCAAGCCGACGGGGACGGCCAGCAGAAGAAGTGCGGCAATGAGAAAACCACCCCCGGAATCGGTGCTGCTCACCGTCGTGGCGGCTTGCGGCTGGAGAAGGACGTCTTGGTTCGCGCCGGCGGGGGCGGCCTTTGTAGAACTCGCTGCGGCCGCGAGGGACGGCGAGGGAAGAGCTTCGAAAGCGACCAGTCCGGTCGCCTCCAGCATCTTGATGTGGTCGAACACGGTGGTCATAGCCTGGGTGGCCATCGAGCGCACTAGTGAGTTGCGGGTGCCGGCGCGGATTTGTGCGGCGAAGCCGTAGACCTTGCCGTGGGCGGCGCGGAGCCGGTTGGCGAATACGTTGTCGTAGTCTTCGCCTTCGGCTTGTGCGAGCTCGTCGAGCCAGCCCTGCTGTTCGCTGGTCGGCTTGTCCGGCAACGTCACGTTGAGCTGGCTGGCGATGTCGCGGACCATGTTGTCCAGCAGGGTGTGGCCGTCGATGAGGTGCATTCCGGCCTCTTTGACCTTGCTGTTGCTGGACTTTTCCAGCGACTGCCGACCGGTCGGCAGCTCCCACAGGCCCGCCTGCCGCACCTTCACGAGGAAGTCGCGGTCGGCCGGGCCGAGCGGACCCCACTCGGTCGCGATGACACCTTCTTCGGCTTTGGTAGAACCGGTCTGCGCGTTCGCCGCCGATGTCATCGCCAGGCTCAGCAGGGCTGCCGCACCAAGGGATGCGATCTTGAGCCACCGCGAGGTCATGTCGAACCTCCGTCTGTCACCGGGCCCGCGCACGGCGTTGGGCGGGCCTCACCGGTAACTACGATGATGGATAGTAGAGGGATCAATCCGTCTTCTTGTCGTTATCGTTTCGTTACCTTTCAAGAAGGCTGATCGCATGAGCCACAGCGGTCCTGTCCCGGGCATGACGTTCGAAGCCACACCAGTGAGCGCCCTCGTGGAGCGAGCCCTCAAATTGGTGGAGCGCCGACGAACGAAGCTCACTGGTTGCGCTGGGCGCGCGAGAATTGACGGCGCGTTAGCAGCGGCGGGCAGTGTGCTGCCTGGTGAAAGGCAATGGCGAAGCCGTCGATGTGGGTGGATCCGAAGACCGAGGCGGATTCGAGCGCAGCCACGCTCGTCATTTGCGCCTGATGATCAAGGCGGTGTTGGGCCGGTCTGCGAGTTCGGCAGAGGCTTCTTCGGCGCGGCCCTTGTGGGACGGGCGCGGAGGTGATCGGGTCTCGCGCTGGGGGCACGTTTCGCAGATGGTCGAGGTCCACGCCTCCACGCCTCTGCGCATCTGGGGCGTCACCTCTGAGCATTCGGTGTTGCCCGCGGACACGCTGGTAGTCCGGGGAAGCGACCGCGAGTTCGTGTGGGGAGGTATGGCCACGCTAGCTCGCGGACGAGCAGCACGTCGAGCGCGCTGCCGCGTAGGCGAATCACGCTTATCCGGCCCGGGTCGTGTGCCTTACCTGCACTGCGAAGAGCTGCATGCGTCACGTTTCCGCAGCGACACGCGTTGTTCGGGTCGAACCGGCGACCGGCTCCAGCGGTCTCAGGAGTGGGAACCGCTGGGCCGGCCGCCGGCCACGTCGGCGAGACCACTTCGCGGCCCCGACCGCGGTGAGATCTCGCCGTTCACCGAGTGGCCGTAGCCGCTCGTGCTCGGGATGTCGTGCGTCAGCCGGTGGTCGTGCCGTCGTCCTGCGGGCCGGTCGCCGGTGGCTTCCTGCGGCCGCGGAGCAGGGCGCCGATCGCGATCCCGGCGGCGAGAGCGGCCACGACCAGGCCGGCGCCGCCCAGCAGGCGGGCGGTGTCGTCGCTGGCGGGCGCGGCGGCGGCGCTCGGTGCGGCAGCTGCCTCGCCACCCTCGTCGGACTCAGTGCCGGCGGCCGTCAGCTTCAGTGTCGGGGCCGGGTGCTCCGGTTCCTCCGCGCCTTCGGCGGGCGGCGGCTGGTCCCAGTTGACCACCTCGCCGCTGTCGTAGGTCTGTGTGGCGGTCATGGTGAACGACTGAGCGTCCTTGGGCATCGGGCCGAACGACACGCCGAACTTCGCGTACTCGCCCGGGTTGATCCGCAGACCGGGCTGCGCCGTCCACGTGATCCCGCCGACGACCTCGGTGAAGGTGGCGCCGTCGCGGGTGAGCGGCGGGTCGAGCTTGACCTTGTCGACCGTCACCTTCCAGCCGGCCGTGGTCTGCGCCTTGAGCGAGACGACCGGGTACTCCTTCGGGAACTGCAGGTGGACGACGACCGTGCCGGCTGTGGGCCGTTCGTTCGGGACGGTGAAGTCCACCTCCGCGGTCTTGCCCTGGGCGACGGTGCCGGGTTCGGGTTCCAGGTGCGCCCAGGCGGTGCCGGGCAGGGCGAGGCTGATCGTGGCGAGCAGCGCGGTACCCGCGAGGGCTCGCGTGATCGAGGTTCGGGACATCAATGAGCTCCAGGGGTGAAGTGTCGGACGGTGGTGCCGTTGAGGTGGTGATCGCAGCGGTCGGCGAGGTCGCGGGCCAGGCCGGCAAGAGGTGTCGACTCGGTACCGTCGTGAATCCGGTCGCCCAGGGTGACGCCGTCGCTCCAGTGTTCGGCCATGACCTGCAGAAACTCGACGTCGAACCGCCCGGCAGGCACCCGCCGGAGCCGGGCGACGATGGGGAAGAACCACACGCCCCATCGGGAGTCGTCGTCGGACTCGGCTTCCGGTGCCGGGATTTCCCACAGTTGTGCCCAGCCGTTGACGCGGCCGAGGTATTCGGCCTCTTCGTCCAGCGCCGCGGTCGCGATGCCGCGAACGCCCGGGTCCTGGGACCGGGTGCAGCCCAGCCGGGCCAGCTGGACGCCTTCGTGCAACTGCGCCTGCAGCTCACGCAGCCGCTCGATGTCGTCCGCCGGCAAGGTCGTGGGACGCCTGCGGGTGACCAGGCCGCCCGCCGTTGCGCCGAGCAGCAGGACGACGACGGCAAGGATCAAGAGGACCGACCACTGGCCGATGGAGCCACTCGACAGCATGTGCACCTCGTTCCGGGCCAGCCTGCAACCGCCTACTAAACGCGATCGTAGAGCGTTCTGGTTCTTCGGCTGTGCCCAGGTACGATCGTCGTCAATGAGATCGTCGGGAGGACGTCATGCAGGGCCTGGGTGAGCTGGAGTCGGCTGTGATGGAGGTGCTGTGGCACTCCGAGGTGCCGCTGACCGTGCGCGGAGTGCTCGGCGAGGTCAACAAGACCCGCACGCTGGCGTACACGACGGTGATGACCGTGCTCGACAACCTTCATCGCAAGGAGTGGGTGTCGCGCACGATGGAGAGCCGGGCCTATGTGTACACGCCGGCGCGGACCCAGGCCGAAGCGACCGCTCAGGCGCTGCGTGAGCTGCTGGACGCGGTCGACGACCCCGGTGGGGTGCTGCTGAACTTCGCCGCCTCGGCGCCGGAGGAGCACCGTGAGGCGTTGCGCCGTGGGCTGCGCAAGCGAGGTCGCGGATGATCGTCTCGGTGGCGTTGCTGGTCGCCGCGCTCGCGATCGGAGTGGGTGCGCCAGCGGTATTGCGCCAGGTGCTTGCAGTCGGGGTCTCGGCGGCGTCGCGGCTCTGGATTTGGCTGGTGCTCGTCGCCGGGTTCTTCGGTACGCTGATCGCGGCCGCCGTGGTCGCTGTCGTTCCCGGTCACGGGCCTGCCATGCAGCTTATCGGCCTGGTGCACGGGTGCTGGCAGAGTCTGCGGCATGGCGGCCGGCCGCGGCTGGAGGAAGTCGTCGGCACAATCAGCGTCGTGGTGTTGGTCGGGCTGTTGGGGACGATGCTCGTGGTCTTCCTCAAGCACCGCAAACGACAAGACGTGCTGCATCGCAAGCACGTCGATGCGCTGTCGATTCTCTCGCGCCGGGAAGGTGGTCCCATCCACACGTGGTGGTTGCCGCTGCCGGGCGTGATGGCCTACAGCGTCGCCGGGTCGCCGTCGTTGATCGTCGCCACCGAGGGTCTGGCCCTTCAGCTGTCGCCCGAGCAGCTGGCGGCCGTGCTCGAACACGAGCGCGCGCACTTGCGCGGCCGGCATCACTTCCTCGTCGGCCTCGCCCGGGTGCTCGCCAAGGTTTTGCCTTGGGTTCCTCTCGCGCGCCGCTCCCCGGAGTTCGTCGCGGCCGCGGTCGAGCTGTGCGCGGACGCCGCTGCGGCGTCCGCGCATGGGCTGGACACGGTGCGCGCTGCGCTGAATCGGATGGTGGGCACGCGTGAGCGGCCGCCGATGTCGCTGGCCATGGCCGAAGATTACGTCGGTCTCCGGCTCAAGCATCTGAAGGCCGGACGCCGTCCGGCCCTGCGGACCGGCTGCGGGATCGTGGTCACGTTCGCTATGGGCGTCGCGCCGGCCGGGATGACCGTACTTGCACTTGCCGTGTTCGGTGCGGTGATCCCGGCCGCGATCCTGGGGATGTAGACGGGCTCAGCGTTTGGTCCACTCGTCCCAGCTGAACCGCCAGTCTGTCCAGCCGTCCCCGGGCTTCACCTCGTCACCGGTGTCCGTGACGATCACGACGTCACCGCGATGGGAATTGTCGAAGAACCATTTGGCGTTGTCGACGCTGACGTTGAGGCAGCCGTGGGACACATTCCGCTTTCCCTGATCGGCGACCGACCATGGAGCCGAGTGCAGGAACTGCCCGGAATTCGTCAGGCGAAGCGCGTACTTCACGGTCGTGCGGTACCCACCCGCGGCATCGGCTGGCACACCGTAGGTGCTTGAGTCCATTGTGTATGGCGACTGGACCGTCATGATGAGCAGCGTTCCGGACACGCTCAGCGCCGAGGGTTTGCCGAGGCTGGTCGGCGCAGTCAACACAGGGACGCCGTCCTTGATCACGCGCAACTGCTTGTCCTTGTCCGACACCTTCGAGATGATCGACGCGCCGGTCTGGAACGCGATCGTGCGGTCGGTCTCGCCGAATACGCCGCCGCCCAGTGCGCGGCCGCCGATCTTGATGTCGAGCTTGATCTTGGTGTAGGCGGGCCAGTAGTCCTTGGTGCGGTAGTGCACCTCGTCGTCGCCGAACCACTTCCAGGCGCCGGTGACCGGCTTGGCCGAAGTGACCGTGAGCATTTTCTCTGCGGCGGCGTGATCGGTGACCGGCTTGGAGAACTTGATGATCAGCGGCATGCCGACGCCGACCGTCTCGCCGTCGAGCGGGATGACCGACGGGTAGGACGTTGCCTTGGCGGTCGCGGTGGTGAACGAGCTCGTGCGGGTGATTGGCATGCCCTGGCCATCGTCGGCGGTGGCCTCGAGCTTGTAGCCGGTCGAGTACTTGAGCTTTGCCGACGGGGTCCAGTGCTTGCCGTCCTCGGCCAGCGTGCCGCTGACCGCCGCCCCCTTTTCGTCGGTCAACGTGACGCTCTTCAGTCGCGATCCCGAGGAACTTGCCGAGATGGGGTCGCCTGGTGGAACGTCCTTGGCGCCATCGGCTGGAGACAGTTGCACCGCGGCCGCTGCGGTCGCCCCCGTCGACGACGGGCCCGGCTGGGGAGTTTCCGGCGACGCAGTACCCGATTGCGAACAGCCCGCCAGCACGGTCAACGCGACTGATACGGCGACCACACGGCGCAGCACTCCCGGCACGGTCAGTCCTCCATCAGGGTCGGCGCGAACAACTACGATTACCAATAGTAGACTGCTGGCGTCGGGTGCCGGTGTCCGGCTCCGTACGAGCACGATCTACGGCCTGCAAACGTAGATCGTAGGAGGTGGCATGTTCGGAGTCAGTGGTACCGCGACGACATCGACGCAGATAGTCGTGCTGGCAACCGGATCCGGGACTGCGGGCGCCGCCACGTTGATCGGCATCGTCGTGGGCCTCGCCATCGTGCTGACACTCATCGGGATAGCCCAAGCCCGTGATCCCGACCGTCGTCCCGCGCCGCCGTTCAATCGAGGCGCGCCTTCTCCGGCAGATGCGGGTAAGCCCGTCCCGACTGACAAGGGGACGGCGACGGGTCCCGCAGGCAACGAGTGCCGATGATCTCTCCGGTGGCGCCGTTGACCTGGTCCACGCTGCTTACGGAGTGGAACTGGTCCCCGGTTCCCCTCGCTTTGACCACTCTGCTCGGTAGCTGGTACTTCATCGCGGTGCGCAAGGTCAGGCAGGCCGGGCAGGACTGGCCGCGGGTACGGGTGGTGTGGTGGTACCTCGGCCTGGCCAGCTATGTCCTGGTTACCGTGACCGTTTTCGGCGCCTACGAGTCGATACTGTTCAGTGTTCGCGCGCTGCAAGTCACCACGTTGCTCATGATCACGCCACAGTTCCTGGCGCACGCCCTTCCGTTGACCCTGCTGCGGGACACTGTCTCGCCGGTCGCGCGACGACGTCTCGGTCGCATCCTGCACGCGCGCGCCACTGAGCTGATCACGCACCCGCTCGTCGGCGTGCTCGTGCTGCTTGGCACGCCCATCGCCTTGTACGGCAGCCAGTGGTACGCGGCAAGCCTCGGCAGCGACATGATCGACGAATTCACCCAGCTCGCGCTGCTGATCGCGGGTGGGCACTACTTCTGGACCCGGCTGCAACGCGACCCGGTGCCCAAGCTCTACCCGCACGTCGTCTCGGTGGGCCTGACCTTCGCCGAGGTCGCCCTCGACGTCGTGGTGCCGCTGGGAATCATGATGTCCGGGTCCTTGGTGGCCGCCGACCATTACCTCGCCCTGGCCGGCGCGGGAGGGCTCGACCCCGACACCGACCAGGCCACCGGCGCGGCCATTCTCTGGGGTCTCGGCGACCTCGCCCTCGTGCCGTTCCTGGTCCTGTCCATGAACCAGTTGCGACGTCGCGATGCCGCGGCTGCGGCTGACATCGACCGCGAACTCGATGCTGCCGACGGCGACGGAGAAACCCGGCCGTGGTGGGAGACCGACCCCGCGCTGGCCGACCGCTTCCGGGACAACAGGCGCCGAGGCTGACGATCACCCGACCGGGGCAACTCGTCCCGGTTCAAGGTCAACTTCTGCTAGCTTGCGACTGTGCGCACCCGAACGACTACGCGGAGTCCGCGAGCCGTCCTCGCGCTCGTGCTCGCCTTGTTCGTCGTCGCGGTGATGCACCCGGAAGCCGCCGCCGGCTGCGTTGGCGTCGACCGCCTCACCGCCACCCACGAGAGCGCCGTACCTGCGGGAACGTCGTGCCCGGACGACCACCAGGACGAACACCCCGCTTCTCCGCGCCTGGCGCCGACGCCCTCGCCGTCGCGGGACTCCGTGCCCGCACCGGTCGTCGAGGTCGCGCTCGACGCGGTGCCCGCCACCGCACCGAGTCCGAGGTTCGCCCTCACCGACTCGGGCCGCCCGGACTTCTCGCCGGGACGGTCGCTCCTCATTGACCTCAACGTCTGGCGAGTCTGAGAAACCGGCTCGTACCGGTTTCCCTTGCCAGCCAACAGAGATCGAAGGTCATGACCACGTTCCCCCGGCAGCGTGTGCTGCCCGCGCCCGCCCGCTCCATCGCCACGACGCTGTGCGATCGCTCCCTGGCCCCGACCGTCGGCAACACGCCGGTGCTGCGCATCGATGACCCCGGATCGTCCACCGGAGCCGGATTCTGGGCCAAGCTCGAAGGATTCAACCCCGGTGGCATGAAAGACCGGCCCGCCCTGCACATGGTCGCCGCCGCCCGGGAACGCGGTGAGCTGGCCGTCGGCGCGCCGATCGTCGAGTCGACCAGCGGCACCCTCGGACTCGGGCTCGCCCTCGCCGGCGGCGTCTACGACCACCCGGTCACCCTGGTCACCGACCCGGGCATGGAACCGATCGTGCTCCGGCTGCTGACCGCCTACGGGACCCGGGTCGAGACGGTCGAGCGACCGCATCCCACCGGCGGCTGGCAGCAGGCCCGCCGCGACCGCGTCTGGCAGCTGCTGGCCGACCATCCCGGCGCGTGGTGCCCCGACCAGTACAACAACCCCGACAACGTGAGCGCGTACATGACCCTGGCCGACGAGCTGGCCACCCAGCTTGGCCACATCGACGTGCTCGTGTGCTCGGTCGGCACCGGCGGCCATTCCGCCGGAACCTTTCGGGCGCTGCAGCGGCACTTCCCCCAGCTGCGGCTGGTCGGCGTCGACACCATCGGTTCGACGATCTTCGGCCAGCCCGCGACGTCCCGGCTGATGCGCGGTCTCGGCTCGAGCATCCACCCACGCAACGTCGACTACGCCGCCTTCGACGAGGTGCACTGGGTGGCGCCGCGCGAAGCCGTGTGGACCGCACGCCGGCTGGCGGCGGCGCACCAGGCCAGCGGCGGCTGGAGCGTCGGCGCGGTCGCGCTGGTCGCCGGCTGGCTCGCTCGCACCCACGATCCGGACGTCCGGATCGCCGCGGTGTTCCCCGACGGACCTCAGCGCTACTTCGACACCGTCTACAACGACGAGTACTGCCGCCGGCACGGCCTACTCGACGGGCCGCCGCCACGCGAGCCCGATCTCCTTGAGCATCCGACCGAGCGTGTGGTCGAACGCTGGGCCCGCTGCCGCACCGTCGTCGACCCCGCCGATGTCCAGGCGGTCCGGTGATGGGCGGGCTCGTGGGCCGCTTCCGTTCCTTCGGCCGGCCGAGCCAGCTGCTGATGGTCAACCAGTTCAGCATCAACCTCGGCTTCTACATGCTGATGCCGTATCTCGCCGGGTACCTCGCCGGCCCGCTCGGCCTGGCCGGCTGGGCCGTGGGCCTCGTGCTGGGCGTCCGCAACTTCTCGCAGCAGGGGATGTTCCTGCTCGGCGGCACCCTCGCCGACCGGCTCGGGTACAAGCCGCTCATCGTCGCGGGCTGCCTGCTGCGGACCGGCGGTTTCGCGCTGCTGGGCGTCGTCGACTCGCTGCCCGCGCTGCTCATCGCCTCCGCGGCCACCGGATTCGCCGGGGCGCTGTTCAACCCGGCCGTCCGGGCCTACCTGGCCGCCGACTCCGGTGAGAGACGGCTCGAAGCGTTCGCCCTGTTCAACGTGTTCTACCAAGGCGGCATCCTCGCCGGCCCGCTGGTCGGGCTGGCGCTGAGCGCGGTGGACTTCCGGCTGACCTGTTGGACGGCCGCCGCGGTGTTCGCCGTCCTGACCCTCGCCCAGCTGCGCGCCCTCCCGTCGACGCCGACGCAACGCGAACAACGGCGCCGGTCCGTGTTGACCGACTGGCGCGCGATCGCGGGCAACCGGACGTTCGTGGCTTTCTCGCTGATCATGATCGGCTCGTACGTGCTCTCGTTCCAGACCTACCTCGCGCTCCCGATGGAGGTGCGCCGGATCGTCGGGTCCGCGGCGAGCGGGGACGTACTGGTCGCCGTGCTGTTCCTGGTCTCCGGCGGGCTGGCGCTGGCCGGGCAGTTCGCGATCACCGCGTGGCTGAAGGCCCGGTGGAATGCCGGAACCTGTCTGGCGCTGGGGCTCTCGCTCATGGCCGCGGCGTTCGTCGCGCCCGCGGCGGCGGCACGCGTCGGGCCGATCGCGGGTGCCATCGCCCTGGTGGCCTCCGCGGCG
>NZ_JBSGJD010000210.1:0-17872 GCF_053605405.1 Amycolatopsis sp. NPDC003861 | reverse complement strand
GGCCTCCCCGGCGTACCGGGGAGGCCTTCTTCGTGGCTCAGCGGTAGCTGCGCCGGTACCAGACGCGCCGCGGGCCGGGCGCGCCGATCCGGGCGATGACGTCGGTCAGGATGGCGCCGATGATCAGCCAGAGGACGGCGGCGAGGCCGTCGTTGAGGAACGTCCGCAGCCCCTCCGAGTCCGGTGTGAAGAGGTTCCGCAGGCCGAGCGAAACGCCCGCCGACCACTCCGAGATCAGGTGCGCGAAGCCGTTGGCCGAGTTCGCCCCGCCCAGCACCAGCACGATGTGCACGGCCAGGACCAGCGCGAACACCGCGCAGACCAGGTGGATCAGGGCGTTGATCGTGCGCACGACCCGGAGGCGCGGGTGGGTGCGCTCGACGATCTCTTCGGTGGGGGCGGGCTCGTACGGCGTTCCGTACGGCTCCGGGGGCGGGTGATACGGCATCGTCGGCGTCCCTTCGACTGTCCGATGTGGACGTATCTGCGTGGGCAGGAACAACACCTCGGAATACCCGTCACCCGGGTGAGCGAACCGCATACTCCTCAAACTTCCCTATTGAGGAGAGTGATAGGGTAGTTTGAGGAACGCGAGGAGGGTCATGGCGCAGGACGTCTACTCCGTCGAACAGGTCGCCGCGAAGCTCGGCCTGCACGTCCGGACGGTCCGGAACTACGTACGGGACGGGCGGCTGAAGGCCGTCCGGATCGGAAAGCAGTACCGGATCACGGCCGAGGACCTCGCGGCCTTCACCGGGCTGCCGGTCGCAGAGCGGGCCGCGGGCCCGGTCGCGGAGCTGTCGGGGGTCGTCGAGCTCGCCGGCGTCGACCGGGCGGGCGCCGACCGCATCACGACCATGGTCGTGGCCTCGGTGAACGGGCCGCGTGACGAGGGCGAGCGGCCTCTGCGTGTCGAAACCATCTACGACGGGGAGCGCGCCACCATGAAGATCATCGTGCTCGGCGACCTGGCGGCCGGGGCCGACCTGCTGCGGTGGGTCGCCTCGATCGCGGAGAACCTGACGTGACCGCGATCTACCGGTCGGCGGCCGGGGCGGCCGCGGTCCGCGAACGCTACGACACGCTGCTGGACCGCTGGCCGGTGCCGTCCGAGCGCCGCACGCCGGCCACTCGGCTGGGGGACACCTTCGCCGTGGTGTCCGGTCCGGTGGACGCGCCACCGGTCGTCGCGCTGCAGGGGTCCGGCGGCACCGCCGCGCACTGGCTGCCGGACATCGCCACGTTGGCCGGGCGGCTGCGGGTGTACGCGGTCGACGCGCCCGGCGAGCCGGGCCGCACCGTCGAGGCGCGGCCCGCGCTCGGGTCGCCCGCGTACGCCGAGTGGCTCGACGACGTCCTCGACGGGCTCGAACTGCCGCGCGCGGCGTTCCTCGGCACCTCGCTGGGCGGCTGGTGGGCGCTGGACTACGCGCTCCGCCGTCCCGAGCGGGTCGCCGCGCTGGCGCTGGTCAACCCGTCCGGGCTCGGCCGGCGCCGGACCGCGCCGCTGCTGAAGTTCGCCGCCTACAGCCTTCTCGGCGACTGGGGCCGCCGCCGGTCGCTGGCCATGGTCGCCCAGGGCAGCCCGCCCGACCCGGGACGGCGCGCGGTCGGCGAGTTCACCCTGGCGACGTTCGAGCACTTCAAACCGCGGCTGGGGGCGATCCCGGTGTTCCCGGTCGACCGCCTGCGGGAACTGGTGATGCCGGTGCAGGCGCAGTTCGGGGCGCGGGACGTCCTCCTCGACCAGCGGGACGCGGCGGCGAACCTGCGGCAGGCCCTCCCGGACGCCGACGTCCGGCTGGCCGAGGACGCCGGGCACTTCCTGCCGGGCTGGGCCGCCCTGGCCACCACGTTCTTGGAAGGGAAGCGATCGTGATCGACGGGGTGTGGTTCGAGCCCGCCGAAGGACCCGACCTGTGCACCGAGCAGGACGCCCTCGACCTGATCGGCGCCACCTACGGCCGCGGTGTCGACGTCCTCGTCGTGCCGGTCGAGCGGTTCCCGGCCCGGTTCTTCGACATGCACGAAAAGCTCATCGGGCACTTCTTCTCCAAGATCGTCCAGTACGGCTACCGGCTGGTGCTCCTCGGCGATGTCCGCTCGCACGTCGCAGCGAGCACCGCGTTCCGCGACGTCGTGCGGGAATCGAACCGCGGCAAGGACGTCTGGTTCGTGGCCGACCTCGCCGAGCTCGACGCCCGGCTGGCCGCACGGCGCTGAGCCGGGCGGCGCAACCGTCCCGTGCTGGGCAACCATCGCCGGGCGCGGGGCGTCAGGTGATCATGAGATGTGCGCTGCTGGTGTCCGTCCTCGCCCTCCTGACCGCGTTCGCCTCGCCCGCGAGCGCGGAACCGGTGATCCCGCCCGGATTCCAACCGGCCTCGACGAGCTGGACCGGGCCGGACACCGGGTACGTCCTGGGGTATTCGCCGTGCGCGCAGGCGTGGTGCCCGGCGCTCCTGGGCACGAGCGACGCCGGGCGGCACTGGCGGCGGCTGGGCGCGCCGCCGATGTCGCTGCCGGACAACCACAACCACGTGGCGCTGCGGTTCTTCGGTGACCGCGTCGCGTATGTCGAAGACGGCGTCCACGTGCTCGCGACCCGCGACGGCGGGGCCAGCTGGCGGCCGGTCACCCTGGCCGGGGCGCGGGAGCCGTACTACCTCTCGAAGATCGCCGAAACCGGCGGCCGCGTCTTCGCCATGCTGACCAGCTACGGCGAGGGCCGCGGCTCGACCCGGTTGTACTCGGGGGCCGCCGGTTCGCCGGTGCTGGTCCCGGTGCCGGGGTTCGAGGTCACCGGCGGTCTCACCTACGGCGACCTGGCGATCGGCGGCGGCCTGCAGGTGGCGCTCGGCGCGGACTACGGCACCGCGCGGTACTGGACCTCCCGCGACGGCGCCCGGTTCACCCCGGCGGAGCCGCCGTGCCCGGACGGGCAGGTGGCCTCGCTCGCGGGTGTCCGCGAGCGCCGGGTGGTGGCGTTGTGCAGCGGCAGCCCGGGCTCGCCGCAGCCGGGTTCGATGGAGCGGCAGCTGCGCCACGCCCCGCAGCTGGGCGCGCGGTTCAGCGGGGACGACGCGGTGCCGTTCGCGGGCATCAACCAGGGCTTCGCGGCGGCCTCGCCGAAGTCGGCGACGGTCGCGGCCATCGGCGGCGGGGTGGGGTTCCTGCACCACACGGCGGACGGCGGCCGTACGTGGACGACGCTGGAGCTGCCGGACCGGGGCTTCGCGTTGACCGATCTCGACTTCCCCGGCGGCGGCACGGGAGTCGTCGTCGACGGGCAGCCGGACGCCTTCGGCGGGGCCGCGGTGTACCGGACCACGGATGGGGGACGCACGTGGCGGGAACTGCGTTTCCCGTAACGATCTCCGGGCCGGGTGGCCCCCCGATCGGGTCGTTGTCCCTGGCAGGCAAGGCCCTTGTGCCCGGTTCACTTGGTGCACCCCATGTCGTAATCTGAGCACTGTCCGTTGCCGGACACGGTGAGCGAAGCCCGGGCAGGGGTGCCGCCACCACGCGCAGAGTGGGAGAGCAGCCGATGACGCCTGGCGACCTGCGGTCCGGAACCGAGGGCGGTGCGGCCGCCCTCGATTTCAGCAAGGCGAGCCTGGCCCGGTTGTCCGACGCGCTCCTCGGCGGGCACGACCACTACGAAGTGGACCGCGAGGCCATGCGGCGGCTGCTGGCCATCGCGCCCGGCGCGCGGGCGATGGCGAAGGAACACCGGGACTGGCTGGTGCGCGCGGTGCGGTTCCTGGCCGGCAAACGTGGCATCGACCAGTTCCTCGACCTGGGTTCCGGCATGCCGACCGCGGAGAACACCCACGAGGTGGCGCAGCGGTACAACCCGGACGCGCAAGTGGTGTACGTCGACAACGACCCGGTCGTGCAGGTGCACGGCCGGGCGCTGCTCGAAGAGAACTACCTGACCCACGTGACCGGCGCCGACCTGACGCGGCCGGCCGAGACCCTCGCCGACGAGGTCGTCAAGGAGTACCTCGACTTCACCCGGCCGGTGGCGCTGATCCTCACCTCGATCGTGCACCACATCGACGACTACGACCGCGCGAAGTCGATCGTCGCGGAGTACGTGGCCGCGCTCGCGCCCGGGTCGTTCCTGCTGCTCACGCACAACTTCGACCCGGAAGAGGACTCCCCGCGCCAGGAGCTCGCGCGGCTGCTGGAGACCAGCTTCCAGGGCACCGGCCTGGGCAGCGTCTACCGCAACCGGGACCAGATCGCGGGCTTCTTCGAAGGCACCGAGCTGCTCCGGCCCGGGCTGGTCTACCTGCACGAATGGTGGCCGGACGGCCCGCGGCTGCACCCGCTGGGCGAACTCAACTTCCTGACGCTGGGCGGGGTCGCCCGCAAGCAGTGACCAATTCCCCCGTTCGGCGGACAAACGTGCCCGGTTCATGATTGTTTGTCCCTGGTACGTGTTCAGAGAGAACCGGGGGACAGACAAGTGAAGAAGAAGCTCGCAGCCGCCGCCGTCATGGGCGCGCTGGCGTCGACGGTCGTGTTCGCGCCGCCGGCCAGCGCGGGGGACAGCCAGATCCTGAAGTACCAGTGGAGCTACGGCGCGGCCTACGAGTACGAGTGCTACGCCGACGGCCAGTGGTACGTGCAGACCGGCGGGTTCGTCCGGTTCGAGTGCCGGCCCACGACCTGGTCGTGGGAACTGTGGGCCGTCGTGCGGTAACCGCCGTGGCCGGCCGCCTCGGGGACGTGTCCCCCGAGGCGGCCGCAGGGGTCAGGCGGCGTTGAAGGTGTCGGGGTCCGGGCCGGTGCGCTCGCCGCGGTCCAGCGGGGTCAGGGACTCCATCTCCTCCTCCGTGAGGGTGAACCCGAACAGGTCGAAGTTCTCCTCGATCCGGGAGGGCGTCACCGACTTCGGGATCACGACGTTGCCCAGCTGCAGGTGCCAGCGCAGCACGATCTGCGCGGGCGTGCGGCTGTGCTTCACCGCGAGTTCCGCGATCACCGGGTCGCCGAGCAGGCTGCCGCCCTTGGCGAGCGGGCTCCACGCCTCGGTCGCGATGCCGTGCTTCGCGTCGAACTCGCGGAGCTCGCGCTGCTGCAGGTACGGGTGCAGTTCGACCTGGTTGACCGCGGGAGCGACGTCGGCGGCGTCGAGCAGGCGCTCGAGGTGCGACGGCTGGAAGTTGGAGACGCCGATCGCGCGGACCCGGCCGTCGGCGTGCAGCTTCTCGAACGCCTTCCAGGTGTCGAGGTACTTGTCGCGCGCCGGGGTCGGCCAGTGGATCAGGTAGAGGTCCAGCTGCTCCAGGCCGAGCTTGGTCATGCTCTCGTCGAACGCCTTGAGCGTCGAGTCGTAGCCCTGGGCCGAGTTCCACAGCTTGGTGGTGACGAACAGTTCGTCGCGGGCGAGGCCGGACTCGGCGATCGCCTGGCCGACACCCTTTTCGTTGCCGTAGACGGCCGCGGTGTCGATGCTGCGGTAGCCCGCGTCGAGGGCGGCCTTGACGGCGGTGGCGGTCTCGTCGTCCGGGACCTGGAACACGCCGTAGCCGAGCTGCGGCATCCGCACGCCGTTGGTGAGTTCGATGACGGGCACGCTGGTCACGAGGGGTCCTTTCGGTGGGTGGTTCATCGGGCGAGTACCCGTTCCCCGGCTGCGAAACTAGCCGGATTCCGGCGGTCGAGCAGTCCGGAGACGAGCGCCACGGCGAGGCCCGCCGCGGCGAGCCCGGCGCCGATCCAGTTGGGGGCGGTGTAGCCGAGGCCGGCGTCGATGGCCTGGCCGCCGAGCCACGCGCCACCGGCGTTGCCGAGGTTGAACGCGGCGATGTTCGCCGCCGACGCCAGTGCCGGGGCGCCCTCGGCCTTGGCCAGCACGCGGGCCTGCAGCGGCGGCACGGTGGCGAAGCCGGCCGCGCCGAACAGCGCGATCGTGATCGCCGCGGGCACCTTCGCGTGCGCGGTGAACACGAACGCGACCAGCACGAGCGCCAGGGCGGTGAGGATGACGTAGAGGCTGGGCATCAGCTCGCGGTCCGCGGCCTTGCCGCCGAGCAGGTTGCCGGCGAACAGGCCGACGCCGAAGAGCACGAGCAGCCAGGTGACGGCGCCGCCGGAGAAGCCCGCGACCTCGGTCATCATCGGGGCGATGTAGGTGAAGGACGCGAACACCCCGGCGAAGCCGAGCGCGGTCATCACCAGCGCGAGCCACACCTGCGGGCGGCGGAACACGGCCAGCTCGCCGCGCAGGCCGGCGCCGGGCTCGGGTTCCTGGTGCGGCACCAGCGTCAGGATGCCGATCGCGCCGGCGACGCCGAGCGCGCTGACCACCCAGAACGTCGAGCGCCAGCCGAAGGCCTGGCCGAGCGCGGTGCCGGCGGGCACGCCGAGGACGTTCGCCACGGTCAGCCCGGTGAACATCAGCGCGATGGCGCCGGCCTGCTTGGCCGGGGCGACCAGCGATGCGGCGACGACCGAGCCGACGCCGAAGAACGCACCATGGCTCAGCGCGGCGACGACCCGGCCGGTCATCAGCAGGCCGTAACTCGGGGCGAGTGCGGAGAGCACGTTGCCGGCGATGAACAGGCCCATCAGGGCGACCAGCACGGTCTTGCGCGGCACGCGCGAGGCCAGCGCGGTGAGCAGGGGAGCACCGACGACGACGCCGAGCGCGTAGCCGGAGATGAGCAGGCCTGCGGACGGGATCGAGACGCCGAAATCGGCCGCGACCTCGGGCAGCAGGCCCATGATCACGAACTCGGTGGTGCCGATCCCGAAAGCGCTGATCGCCAGTGCGAGCAGAGCGGCGGGCATGGAACTTCCTTCTTCCCGGAGTAGACTGAGAGCGTTGGCAACTACAAGCGTCCGAGATAGTTGCACACGCGGGTTATTGCACAAGCTTGCGACTTGCCGGCCAGTCTGCGCAAGCCGGGAAGGGGTGAACCGTGTCACTGGACGACGACGCCGTCGAAGCACGCGCGCAGGGCTGGCGAACGCTGGCCGCGCTCCACGCGCGCATCGAGGACCGCCTGCAGCGCGCGCTCGAGCGCGACCACGAGCTGTCGGTGAGCGAGTACACGGTCTTGGACGTCCTGGCCCGCCAGGACGGCTTCCACCTGAGGATGAATCAGTTGGCGAACGCGGTGGTCCTCAGCCAGTCCGCAACGACGCGGCTGGTGGCCCGGCTGGAGGGCCGGGGGTTGCTGGCCCGGTACCTGTGCGCGGACGACCGCCGGGGGATCTACACGGAGGTGACGCCGGCGGGCCAGGCACTGCTGACGGCGGCGCGTCCGACGCACGACGCGGCGCTGGCGGAGGCGCTCGGCGAGGCGGAGACACGGCCGGAGCTGGCCCCGCTGGTGGGGGCGCTCGGTGCGTTGAGTTTCCGCGGGGCCGCCTCGGCCTGACGGGGCTCGCCCGTGATGGGCGTTGCGGCGGTGGCGCGCGCCCGACGCACGCCACGCGCTGGAAGGCGCTCGGTTTCTGCGAGACGTGCTTCCGCCTGGCGGTGATCTCGAATGGCGTAACCGCTGTAGCGGAACTGACAAGGCTCGCCCGCGGTGAGCCTGGTCGGCGGCACTCTGTCCGTCATGTTGTCCGCGGACTCGGGTCGGTATGGGGTTGCGGCGGTGGCACGCGCTAGACGCACGCTACGCGCTGGAAGGCGCTCGGTTTCTGCGAGACGTGCTTCCGCCTGGCGGTGATCTCGAATGGCGTAACCGCTGTAGCGGAACTGATAAGGCTCGCCCGCGGCGAGCCCGAGTGGCGGTGCTCGCCCGACGGGCGGTACCGCGCTGAAAGGCGCCCGGTTCTGCGAGTCCTGCTTCCGCCTGACCGTGATCTCGAATGGCCTAACCGCTGCGGCGGAACCGATCCGGCTCACCGCAATTCGCCCGGATGGGGGCGCTCTGTCCGCCATGTTGTCCGTGCGGCGCGGCCGGTATGGGCGTTTCTGCCGGTATCGTGCAAATGGGGGCTGACGGCGTCGAGCCGTGAAGTTCTTGTCGCTCAAGGAAACCCAGTACCGCCGCGCCGGCCGGGGACATGGCCGGCGCGTGATCTCGCTGTGGACCCGCGCCAGGACCGGTGCGGGCTGGACCGGGAACTGGAGGAACCATGGGGAAGCTCGGTGTCTGGCTGATCGGGGCCCGCGGCTCGGTGGCCACCACCGCCGTCGCCGGAGCGGCCGCGCTGCGGGCGGGGCTCGCCTCGCGCGCCGGCTGCGTGACCGACCTGCCGGACTTCGCCGGGGCCGCGCTACCCGGCCTGGGGGACCTCGTCTTCGGGGGCCACGACGTGGTGGACACGCCGCTGCTCAAACGGGCCGAACACCTGGCCTCCGCCGGGGTGCTGCCGGCCGCTCTGCCCGGTGCCGTCGCCGCCGAGCTCGACGTGGCCGAGGCCCGGCTGCGGCCCGCGCCGTCCGGGGGCGGGCGCGACGCGGTCGAGCAGGTGGTCGCCGACCTGACCGAGTTCCGCCGGGGGCTGGACCACGTCGTCGTCCTCAACGTCGCCTCCACTGAACCGCCGTGTCCACCGCAGCCCGCGCACGCTTCCCTGGCCGCCCTCGAGACCGAGCTCGACACGCTGCCGCCGAGTGCGCTCTACGCCTACGCCGCCTTCCGCGCGGGTTGTGGCTTTGTCGACTTCACCCCGTCCACCGGTGCGCGGCTGCCGGCCCTCGACGAACTCGCCCGCGCCACCGGGCAGCCGTACGCGGGCCGGGACGGCAAGACCGGTGAGACGCTGCTGCGGTCCGTCCTCGCGCCGATGTTCGCGCAGCGCGGGCTGAACGTCCTCGCCTGGTCGGGCACGAACCTGCTCGGCGGCGGGGACGGCGCCACGCTGGCCGACCCCGCGGCCGCGGCGAGCAAGAACGCGTCCAAACAGCAGGTGCTGGCGCAGAACCTCGGGCACCCGGTCGACGGCGAGGTGCACATCGACTACGTCCCGGCCCTCGGCGACTGGAAGACCGCCTGGGACCACGTGCTGTTCGAAGGCTTCCTCGGCGCGCGCATGACGCTGCAATTGACCTGGCAAGGCTGCGACTCGGCGCTCGCCGCGCCGCTGGTGCTCGACCTCGCCCGGCTGACCGGCAAGGCGTGCCGTGACGGCGTGGCCGGGCCGGTTGCCGAGTTCGGCTTCTTCTTCAAGGATCCCGTCGGCGACGGCCCGCACGACCTGGCGTCGCAGTACGCCGCCCTGCGCGACTGGGCGCACCGGTGAAGGCGCTGGTCGAGCTCGTCCGCGCACCCGCCGCGCTGACCGTTCCCGGGGACGCCGTCGCCGGGGCCGCCGCGGCGGGCTGGCCGTTCGGCCGCCGCACGCTCGCCCTGACCGGTGCTTCGGTCTGCCTCTACTGGGCGGGCATGGCGCTCAACGACTACGCCGACCGCGATCTCGACGCCGTCGAACGGCCCGAGCGGCCGATCCCGTCGGGCCGGGTCGCGCCGGGGACCGCGCTGGGCGTCGCCACCGGGCTGACCGCGGGCGGGCTGGCCATCGCCGCGGCCGCCGGGGGACGGCGGGCCCTGCGGGTCGCCCTGCCGCTGGCCGCGACCGTGTGGGCCTACGACTTCGCGCTCAAGAACACCGTGCTGGGCCCGGCCGCGATGGCCGCCGCCCGCACCCTCGACGTCCTGCTCGGCGCGGGCGGGAGCAGACCCGCGCTGCCCGCGGCGTTGACCGTCGGCGCGCACACCTACGCCGTGACAACGCTGTCACGGTCTGAAGTGGACGGTGCCGGGCCCGCGCTGCCCGCGGCCACCCTGGTCGCGACGGCCGGCGTGGGGGTCGCCGCCGGCCGGGGTGGCCTGCTGTCCTCGGCGCTGCTCGGGACGTACGCCGTGACCACCGGCGGCGCGCAGTACGACGCCGTCCGCGACCCGGCCGCGCGCAAGATCCGGCGGGCGGTCGGGGCCGGTATCCACGGCATGATCCCGCTGCAGGCCGGGTTGATCGCCCGCGCCGGCGCGTGGCGGTCGGCGCTCGCCGTGGCCGCCGCGTTCCCGGTCGCGCGGGTGCTGGGCCGGAAGGTGTCGCCGACATGAGGTTCGGGTACGGCAGCAACGGCTTCGCCAACCACCGCCTCCCCGACGCCCTGCGCGTGCTGGCCGACCTCGGGTACGACGGCGTCGCGCTCACCCTCGACCACCAGCACCTGGACCCGTTCGGGCCGGACCTCGCCCGCCGGGTCGCCGACGTCGCCGCCGACCTGGACCGGCTCGGCCTCGCCGTCGTCATCGAGACCGGCGCGCGGTTCCTGCTGGACCCCTGGCGCAAGCACTCGCCGACGTTCCTCGACCCCGACCGCGCGCGCCGCGTCGAGTTCCTGACGCGGGCGGTGAAGATCGCCGCGGACCTCGGTGCCGAAGCGGTCTCCTTCTGGAGCGGCAACAAACCGGCGGACCTCGAACGCGAGCAGGCCTGGGCGTACCTGGTCGACGGGTGCGCCGAGGTGCTGAAGGCCGCCGACGAGCACGACGTCCGGCTCGGCTTCGAACCCGAGCCCGGCATGCTCGTCGAGGATCTCGACGGGTACTTCGAGCTGTCGGCAAGGCTCGGCGACCCGGACCGGTTCGGGCTGACGCTGGACATCGGGCACTGCCGGTGCACCGAGTCCGCGTCCGTGCCCGACTGCGTCCGCCGGGCGCTGCCGCGGCTGGTGAACGTCCAGATCGACGACATGCGCCGCGGCACGCACGAGCACCTGGAGTTCGGGCGCGGCGAGATCGACTTCCCGCCGGTCCTGGCCGCCCTCGAGCCGTACTCCGGCCTCGTCGCCGTCGAACTGCCGCGGGACAGCCACGCGGCCCCGAGGATCGCCCGCGAGTCCCTGGAGTTCCTGCGGAAGGCGGTGACCGCGTGAACGCCTGGCTGGAAAAGGCGCTTTCCGACGTCGCCGCCGACGCGAAGGCGTTGCAGACGGTGTTCCCCGCCGCCGGGCGCCGGGTCGGCCGGACGGCGGCGGACACGGCCCGGGTGGAGCTGCTCAAGGCGGCACCCGGCGCCGCCGCGCAGATGCCCGAGCTCTACCGCTACGGCGACGCGGCCGAAAAGCGCGCGGTCCTCGATGGACTGTCCGTTGTGGACACCGGAGACGCCGGGATCGAGCTGGTCGCGGACGCGCTGCGCACCAACGACACCCGCCTGGTGGCCGCGGCGATGGGCGAGTACGCCGCCACCCACCTCGGCGACGCCGCCTACCGCCACGGCGTCCTCAAGTGCGTCTTCATGGGCATCCCCCTGGCCGCCGTGGCCGGCCTGGAGCGCCGGACCGACGAAGAACTGCTCCGCATGCTGCGGGCCTTCGCCGCCGAACGCACCGCGGCCGGCCGCGAAGTCCCCGCCGATCTCCGCACCCTGCTGAACGAACAGGACGGCTGATGCGCATCTTCGACCCCCACATCCACATGAGCTCGCGGACCACCGACGACTACGCGGCCATGCACGCCGCCGGCGTCCGGGCGCTGGTCGAACCGGCGTTCTGGCTGGGCCAGCCGCGCACCGGCGTCGGCAGCTTCACCGACTACTTCGACGCCCTGGTCGGCTGGGAGCCGTTCCGCGCGAGCCAGTTCGGCATCGCCCACCACTGCACGATCGCGCTCAACCCCAAGGAGGCCAACGACCCGCGCTGCGTCCCGGTGCTCGAACTCCTGCCGCGGTACCTGGAGAAGGACGGCGTGGTCGCGGTCGGCGAGATCGGCTACGACTCGATGACCGCGGAGGAGGACAAGGCGTTCGCCGCGCAGCTCGCCCTGGCGATCGCCCACGACCTGCCGGCCCTGGTCCACACCCCGCACCGCGACAAGGCGGCCGGGACCGAGCGGAGCATCGCCGTCGTCCGCGAGTCGGGGATCGCGCCGGAGCGCGTGGTGCTCGACCACCTCAACGAGCTGACCGTGGCGATGGCCAAGGACTCCGGCTGCTGGCTGGGCTTCTCCATCTACCCGGACACGAAGATGGACGAGGATCGGATGGTCGCGATCCTGCAGGAGTACGGCACCGAGCGCGTGCTGGTGAACTCGGCCGCGGACTGGGGCAAGAGCGACCCGCTCAAGACCCGCAAAACCGGCGACGCGATGCTGGCCGCCGGGTTCACCGAGGACGACGTCGACCGGGTGCTGTGGCGCAACCCCGTCGAGTTCTACGGCCAGAGCGGGCGGCTGTCGCTGGACGAAGTGCCTCCGGAAGCCGAGTTCGCGGGCAACTCGATCCTGCGGGGGGCGCGCAAGTGAGGTTCCGCCACCGGGACGGCACGCTGGTCCACCTCGCCTACTGCACCAACGTCCACCAGGCCGAAGACCTCGACGGCGTGCTCGCCCAGCTGGCCCGCTTCGGCGAGCCGGTCCGCGAGCGCCTGGGTGTGGCCCGGCTCGGGCTCGGCCTGTGGCTGGCCCGGCCGGTGGCCACCGAGCTGGCCGCCGACCCGGGCGCGGTGGCCCGCCTGCGACGCGAGCTGGCGGCGCGCGGCCTGGAGGTCGTCACCTTCAACGGGTTCCCCTACCAGGGCTTCCACGACCCGGTCGTCAAGCACAAGGTGTACCGCCCGGACTGGTCGACGCCCGAGCGGACCCGGTACACCCTGGACCTCGCGCGGCTGCTCGGCGAGCTGATGCCGGACGACGCCGTGCGCGGTAGCGTGTCGACCCTGCCGCTCGGCTGGCGCACGGAGTGGCGGGGCGACGACGGGCAGCTCGACGCCCTCGCCAAGGGGCTCGCCGCGCAGGACCGGCCGGTGCGGGTGGCGTTCGAGCCGGAACCCGGCTGCATCATCGAGACGACCGCGCAGGCCGCGTCGCTGCTGTCCGAAGTGGACAAGGACCGGCTCGGCGTCTGCCTCGACACCTGCCACCTCGCGGTCGGGTTCGAAGACCCGGCCGCCGCTCTGGGACGGCTGGAGGCGGCCGGGCTGGACGTCGTCAAGCTGCAGGCGTCGGCCGCGCTGGAGGCTGCGGATCCGGCCGATCCCGTCACGCGGACGGCGTTGGCCTCGTTCGCGGAGCCCCGGTTCCTGCACCAGAGCACCGAAGGAACCCCACCCGGAGCCGACGACCTCGACCTCGCGCTGGCCGGCGCGCTACCCGGAAAGCGGCCGTGGCGGGTGCACTTCCACGTTCCGCTGCACGCCGACCCGGCGCCGCCGCTGACGTCCACCCGGCCGGTGCTGGCGGCCACCCTGGCCGAGCTGTTCGGCGGCGCGGCCGCGCGCACCGACCACGTCGAAGCCGAGACCTACACCTGGCAGGTGCTCCCGGACGCACCCGCCGACGACGCCGGGCTGGTCGCGGGCATCGCGGCCGAGCTGGACTGGACCCGGCGGGAACTGACCACCCTGGGCCTGGAAGAGGTGTCCGCATGAGTTTGCTCGTCCTCGACGTCGTCGGGCTCACCCCGCGGCTGCTCCCGCACCTGCCGAACCTGCGCAAGACGGCCGAGCCGGGCTTCACCGCGCAGCTGGACACGGTGTTCCCGGCGGTCACCTGCCCGGTGCAGTCGACGTTCCTCACCGGGCGCACCCCGGCCGGGCACGGGATCGTCGGCAACGGCTGGTACTTCCGCGAACTCGGCGAGGTGTTCCTGTGGCGCCAGCACAACAAGCTGGTGCAGGGGGACAAACTCTGGGACGCGGCCCGCCGCGCGCAGCCCGGCCACCGGGTCGCGAACGTCTGCTGGTGGTACGCGATGGGCGCGGCCACCGACCTCACGGTGACCCCGCGGCCGATCTACCACGCCGACGGCAAGAAGTCCCCGGACTGCTACACGCACCCGCCGCAGCTGCACGACCGCCTGGTCGGAACCCTCGGCGAGTTCCCGCTCTTCACCTACTGGGGCCCGACGGCGTCGATCACGTCGTCGCGGTGGATCATCGCCGCGGCGCAGAAGATCGTGGCCGAGGACAAGCCGGACACCACGCTCGTCTACCTCCCGCACCTCGACTACGACCTGCAGCGCTTCGGCCCCGACGCACCCGAGGCCGCGGCGGCGGCCCGGGAACTCGACACGGCCCTGCAGCCGCTGCTCGACCAAGCGGCCGCGGGCGGGCACACCGTCGTCGCGCTGTCGGAATACGGCATCACGAACGCGAGCCGGCCGGTCGACATCAACCGGGCGCTGCGGCGCGAAGGCCTGCTCTCCGTGTACGTGCAGGCAGGCATGGAGTACCTGGACCCGTGGACGTCCCGGGCGTTCGCGGTCGCCGACCACCAGGTCGCGCACGTCTACGTCGCCGATCCGGCGGACCTCGCGCGGGTGCGGGACATCGTCGCCGGGCTGTCCGGGGTGGACGTCGTCCTGGACCGGGAAGGCCAGGCCGGGTTCGGCGTCGACCACGAACGCGCGGGCGAGCTGGTCGCGATCGCCGAGCCGGACGCGTGGTTCACCTACTACTACTGGCTCAGCGACGACCGCGCGCCGGACTTCGCGAAGACCGTCGAGATCCACCGCAAGCCCGGCTACGACCCGGCCGAGCTGTTCTTCGACCCGCGCGACCCGAAGGTCAAGCTGAAGGCGGCGGCCGCGCTGGCCCGCAAGAAGCTCGGCCTGCGGTACTCGATGCAGGTCGTGCCGCTCGATCCGGCTCCGGTGCGCGGCAGCCACGGGCGGCTGCCCGACGCGCCCGAGGACGGGCCCGTGCTGCTGTGCTCGGACCCGGCGTTCGCCCGCGAGAAGATCCACGCCACCGAGGTCAAGGACCTCCTGCTGGCCGCCGCCGTTCCCGCCGAGTGAAGAGGTTCCCTGTGCAGGTGCTGGTGTTCTCCAAGACGATGACGTATCGCCACGACTCGATCCCGGCCGGGATCCGGGCGATCCGGGACCTGGGCTCGGCGCACGGCTTCGAAGTCACGGCGACCGAGGACGCGTTCACCCCGGCCGCGTACGACGTGGTGGTGTTCCTCTCGACCAGCGGGGAAGTCCTGGACGCGGCGCAGCGGACGGTGTTCGAGTCCTATGTAGAGGGTGGGGGCGGGTACGTCGGCGTCCACGCGGCGGCCGACACGGGTTACGACTGGCCCTGGTACGGGGAGCTGGTGGGCGCCTGGTTCGAGACGCACCCGGAGATCCAGCAGGCCCGGTTCGTCACCGAAGACGGCACCCACCCGGCGACCGCCCACCTGCCGCCGGTGTGGACCCGGACCGACGAGCTGTACGACTTCCGCACCAACCCGCGTGGCCGGGTGCACGTCCTGCAGACGCTGGACGAGTCCAGCTACACCGGTGGCGGGATGGGCGCGGACCACCCGATCACCTGGTGTCACCCACAGGGGCGGGGCCGGGCGTTCTACACCGGACTCGGCCACACGAGCGAGTCGTACGCCGATCCGGCGTTCCGCGCGCTCCTGCTGGGCGCGATCCGCTACGCCGCGGGAGTGCTTCCCGCGGCGTAGCGGCCGGTCAGCGCACGCCGAGCAGGTGCTCCAGGGCGAGCTGGTTGAGCCGGGTGAAGTGGTAGCCGCGCGCGGCCGCCGCGTCGAGGTCGAACTCGTCGTTCAGGACGTCGTCGAACGTCTCGCCCGGGGCGAGTGTCGGCGTCGAGAGGTCCGGGACCCGCGACGCGGCGAGGGCCTCGACGACCTCCGGGTCGGCCCGGAACGCCGCCGACTTCTCCTTGAGGATCAGGTACGTCCGCATGTTCGCGGCCGCGGACACCCAGACGTCCGCGGCGTCCTCGGTGCGCAGCGGCTTGTAGTCGAAGTGCCGCGGGCCCTCGTAGCCGCCGTTCTCCAGCAGGTCGACCAGGAAGAATGCGCTCTTCAGGTCGCCGTGGCCGAAGATCAGGTCCTGGTCGTACTTCGGGCCGTGCTGGCCGTTGAGGTCGATGTGGAACAGCTTGCCCTGCCACAGCGCCTGCGAGATGCCGTGCACGAAGTTCAGCCCGGCCATCTGCTCGTGGCCGACCTCCGGGTTGAGCCCGAACAGCTCCGGCCGCGCGAGCTGCGAGATGAAGCCCAGCGCGTGCCCGATCGTCGGCAGCAGGATGTCACCGCGCGGCTCGTTCGGCTTGGGCTCCAGGGCGAACCGCAGGTTGTAGCCCTTTTCGACGACGTAGTCGGCGAGCAGGTCGAGGCCTTCCTTGTAGCGGTCCAGCGCCGCGCGGACGTCCTTCGCCGCGTCGGACTCGGCGCCTTCGCGGCCGCCCCAGACGACGTAGGTCTCGGCGCCCAGCTCGGCCGCCAGGTCGAGGTTGCGGCGCACCTTCCGCAGCGCGTACCGGCGGACGTCCCGGTCGTTGCTGGTCAGGCCGCCGTCCTTGAACACCGGGTGGGTGAACAGGTTCGTGGTGGCCATCGGGACCTTGAGGCCGGTTTCGGCGAGCGCCTTGCGGAAGCGCTCGATCGCCTTGTCGCGGTCCGGCTCGGTGGCCAGCAGGTCGTCGTCGTGGAAGGTCACGCCGTAGGCGCCCAGCTCGGCGAGCCGGTGCACGCTCTCGACCGGGTCCAGCGGCGCCCGCGTCGCGACGCCGAACGGGTCGTTGGCGGGCCAGCCCACGGTCCAGAGGCCGAAGGTGAACTTGTCGGCCGGCTGGGGAGCGTAGTCGCTCATGACTGTCCCTTCATTTAGTTCACGTTGTAGACTAAATATGCGCCGCGGGGGTCCCCGGCGTCAAGAGGCCGGGGTTACAGTGCTTCGCGGGAGGACACGATGACGCAGGCCGTGCGGCACGAGGAGATGCGCGCCCGCAACCTCGAGGTCGTGCTCGGCGCGGTCGGCCGCGGTGGCCCGCTCACCCGGGCCGCGCTCGCCGAGGTCACCGGCCTGACCAAGTCGACCGTCTCGAAGCTGGTCGGCGACCTGGTGGAGGCTGGCCTGCTCGCCGAGACGGGCCCCGCGCGGGCGGGCGAACGCGGCCGGCCCGGCGTCGAGGTCGTGCTGAGCGGGGCGCGGGTGGCGTCGCTGGGGCTGGAGATCAACGTCGACTACCTCGCGGTGCGCGTGCTCGACCTGACCGGCGCGGTCCGGGTCGCCGTCCGCCGCGATCGCGACAACCGTGGCGCACGGCCCAAGAAGGTGCTGGGAGAGCTGCAGGAGCTGGCTTCGGAGGCCCTCGCCGAGGCACACCGGCTGGGGCTGGAGGCGGCGGGCGCGGTGCTGGCGGTGTCCGGCCCGGTCGGCGACGGCGTGCTGTTCAGCGCGCCCAACCTCGGCTGGCAGGACGTCCGCCCGGCCGACCTGCTGCGCCTGCCGATCCCGGTCGAGCTCGACAACGAGGCGAACCTCGCGGCGCTGGGCGAGCTCTGGTACGGCGACGGCGAACGCGACTTCCTCTACGTGTCGGGGGAAATCGGCATCGGCGCGGGCTTGGTGGTCGGCGGCGTGCTGTATTCGGGCGCGACGGGCCTGGCCGGCGAGCTGGGGCACGTGGTGGTCGCCCCGGAGGGAGCGCCGTGCCGGTGTGGCGGCAGTGGCTGCCTGGAGACCTACGCCGGGCAGGAAGCCTTGCTGGCGGCGGGGAAGGCGGCCTCGGTCCCGGCGTTGCTGGCCGCTCTCGAGCGCGGCGACGAGACGGCGCTGGCGGCGTGCGCGGCGGCCGGGCGAGCGCTCGGCATCGCCTTGACGTCGGCGGTGAACCTGCTGGACCTTGACCGCATCGTGCTGGGCGGGGTGTTCACGCAGCTGTACCCGTGGTTGTCCGGGCCGGTGTCGGAGGTCCTGTCCAAGCGCCTCGGCGGCCTGCGCGGCACGCCCCCGTACCTGACGGCCTCCCGCCTCGGCGGCGACGCGGCCACGCTCGGGGCCGCCGGCCGCGTCATCCACCGCGTCCTGGCCGACCCGGCGCCGTTCGTCACCCGGGCACAAGAAGCCTAGAAGCGCCCCAATGTGGCGTTGGGTGCGCTGGACGCACCCACAGTGGCGGGGGTGGGGGGGGGTGTCGCCCCCAGCA
>NZ_JBSGJD010000209.1:0-17946 GCF_053605405.1 Amycolatopsis sp. NPDC003861 | reverse complement strand
CGGCGATGCCCCGGCGACCCCCGCGGCGGCGGCCGCCGCCCAGCCGGTGGCCGAGCCGGCCGCGAAGCCGGTTCCGGAGCAGGGTGCGCCGGCGGCCGAGCCGACGGCCACGTCCGAGCCGGTGGGCAAGCCCCAGCCGGCGGCCAAGCCGGCGCCGACCACGCCGGAGATCAACACCGAGCCCAAGGCCAAGCCGGCGGACCGGCCGGCGCTGCACAGCGTCCCGGCACCCCCGGAAACCGAGGCGATCGATCTGCTCGACTACGCGGGGCAGTCGGTGCTGAAGCGGGTGGTTCCGGTGCTGGTCGCCGTCGCCGCGGTGGTCGGCTTGGTGGCGATCGTCCGCGCTCTGCGCAAGTAGGTCGGCTCGGTGGCGATCTTTCGCGTCCTGCGTAGGTAGGCCTGTGCGGGGCTGAGCTGCGTCGATCTACCCTGTGCGGGTCTTCGAACCGGGGGGTTGGGCGCAATTCGCCCGGACTGGCGACGGGCGTCGTCGGAACGGCTACGCTGGGCTACCTGGTCGGCCGAACTTCGCGCAAGGGGTACGTCACGATGGCGGTTCGTCACGTCTGTGGCCTCGGCTCTTGAGAGCGCAGGCCGCCGTGCGCCGGGAAGCGCTTTCCACCTGGCCGGGCTGGCCTGCGCGATGGGCGATGTGGGGTGGCGCCAAGACCCGCTGGATCGCCTATGCCCTCGGCTGCGAGCTGCTCGCCGTCGTCGCGACCGGGACGGCGCTGGCCACCGGGTTCGGCGGGCCCGTGCGTCCGGGGTGGTTCGCCGTGCTCGTCGCCCTGGGGGTGGCGCAGGCCGAGATGTCGCGCCGGATCGAGCGGTTGCGGCGGTGGATGAGCGGGCAGACGCACATCAACGTCACGTCCGTGTGGTACCTCGCCGGTGTCGTCCTGCTGCCGCCGGCGTGGGTGGCGCTGCTGGCCGTCGTGCTCTACACACACCTGTGGGTGCGGGTGTGGCGTCAGGTCCGTACGCGGCCCGCGCACCGCTTCGTGGCGAGCACAGCTTGGGCGATGCTCTCGTGCTTCGCTGCCTCCTCCGTTCTCGCGGTGCTGGGGTTGCACGGGACGCCGTTGCAGACGCCGCGCGGGTTGTTCGCGTTGTGCCTGGCGGCCGCGGTGTTCGAGCTGGTGAACGTCGGCCTCGTGGCGGCCGGGATCTACCTGTACACGAGCCAGCGGTCGGCGGCCGACCTGATCGGCACGTGGGAGGACAACGCTTTCGAGCTGGCGACCCTCTGCCTCGGCGGGCTCGCTGCCCTTGCGTTGGTCGAGCAGCCGGTGCTGGTCGTGTTCGTGGTGGCGCCGTTGCTGCTGCTCCACCGCTACTTGCTGTTGAAGCAGCAGTTGCAGGTTGCGGCCGTCACGGACGAGAAGACGGGGTTGCTCAACACCGCCGGTTGGCACGAATCGGCGACGCGCGAGCACACCCGCGCCCAGCGCCGCGGCGCCGGCGGCTTCGCGGTGCTGATGATCGACCTGGACCACTTCAAGCGGATCAACGACACCTACGGCCACCTGACCGGCGACGACGTGCTGGCGGCGGTCGCGGTAGCGATTTCCGGGTCGGTGCGCCAGGGCGACACGGTGGGCCGGTTCGGCGGTGAGGAGTTCGTGGTGCTGCTGCCGGGCATCGGCCGTGCGGACGTGCTGGCGATCGCCGAGCGGGTGCGGGTGGCGGTGGGTGAGCTGAACGTGGTGATCTCGACGGGTGCCGGGACGGTCCGGGTGAGTGGCCTTTCGGTGTCGATCGGGGTCGCGCGGCATCCGGACGCCGGGCCGACGCTCGATGATGTGCTGCGCACCGCTGATGCCGCGCTGTATCGGGCCAAGGACGCCGGGCGGAACCAGGTCGCGGTGTAAGGGCGACCAGGATGCGCGGGTGGTGGCCCGCGGTGGTGAGCTGGGGCGGACTGCTGGTGCACCGTGGGGTGCGGATGAGCGGTTCGGGCGCCAGTTGTGCGGGCGGGTCGGCTCTGGCTTCGTTGGGGTGAGGCTCGCTCGGGTCTCGGGTTGGGGCACCTTGGGGCAGGAGCGCCGGGTACGTCGAGGTCGGGGCGGGCGTGGATCTCGGGTGGGAGGGCGGGGGCGGTGGTCGCGATCAAGTTGGGTCGGCTGAGCTGCGATGCCGGGGCAGAGGGCCGTAGGGGACGTCCCGGCCTGGCCCGCGGCCGACGCGGTGTGATGTAGGGCGCGAAATATGCCGCTGCCGTGGGTGTTGATTCCGTTATGAACGGCGCGGATCACGAAACGGATGTGGTGGTCATCGGGGCCGGGCAAGCCGGGTTGTCCGCCGCCTATCATTTGCGGCGGGCCGGGTTTGGGAACCGGGATGGGTTCGTTGTTCTCGACCACGGGAAACGGGCCGGGGGTGCCTGGCAGTACCGGTGGCCGTCCCTGGTTCTCGGGAAAGTTCATGGCATTCACGACCTTCCGGGGATGGCCTTCGGTACTCCCGAGGTGACGCGGCCGGCCTCCGAGGTCGTCTCCGAATACTTCGGGCGGTTCGAAAGCGTTTACGACCTTCCCGTGCTGCGGCCCGTCGACGTGCAGTCCGTGACGCGGGCGGGGGAGCGGCTGGTCGTCTCGAGCCCGGCCGAGTCGTGGGCCGCGCGGGCCGTCATCAGTGCCACCGGGACCTGGGACCGGCCCTTCTGGCCGCGTTACCCCGGCCAGGAGACCTTCGCCGGGCGGCAGCTGCACACCGCCGACTACACCGGGCCGGAGGAGTTCCGGGGTCAGCGGGTTGTCGTCGTCGGGGGTGGGGCGTCCGCCGTGCAGCTGCTCATAGAGTTCGCGCCGCTCGCCCGCGCGACCGCCTGGGTGACGCGCCGGCCACCCGTCTGGCGGGACGAGCCCTTCAGCGAGAACTGGGGACGCACCGCCGTCGCCAAGGTCGACGAGCGGGTGCGGGCCGGGCTGCCGCCCGAAAGCGTGGTCAGCGTCACCGATCTGGCCGTGACGCCGGAGGTGCGGGCCGCGCGGGCGGCCGGGATCCTCGACCGGCGGCCGATGTTCGAGCGGATCACGCCCGGCGGCGTCGTCTGGCCGGACGGCGAGCGGTTCGACGCCGACGTGATCCTCTGGGCCACCGGGTTCCGCGCGGCGATCGACCACCTCGCGCCGCTGCACGTGCGCGAACCCGGCGGTGGCATCCGGATGGACGGCACGCGGGTGGTGCTCGAACCGCGCCTGCACCTGGTCGGGTACGGGCCTTCGGCGAGCACGGTCGGGGCCAACCGGGCCGGCCGGGCCGCGGTGGCGGAGATCCGGAAACTGCTGCGCTCGGAGCGGTGAAGGTCTTCGCCGGACGGTGACGGCGCGGGTGTCAGGAGCCATGAAATCCACGCTACCGAACATTTGTGCGAACACCGATCGCTGGATCGGGTGATCTTGATCGGCGCAAAACCGTTGTGCCACAAAGGAAACCTCATGTCAGCGCCATGCCTGGAACGCGAGCGCGGACCGCCGCCAGGGCCGCCTCGTCCGAGACGCCCTGCCAGTCGTACCGCGGCGTGTACGGCGCGGTGAGCGCCTGCACGTCCGAGTCGGTGAGCTCGACGTCCAGCGATGCCACGGCTTCGTCGATCTGCCGGATCGAACCGGCGCCGACCAGCGGGGCTGTGACGACCGGCTGGCGGTGCAGCCAGGCCAGGGCGATGGACGCGCGGCTCACCCCGTGCGCGGCCGCCACCTTCCCGACCGCCTCGACGATGGCGCGGTCCGACTCGGCCGACGAGTACAGCAGGTCCGCGTAGGCCCCGTCGGTGCCGGCGCGGGCCGTCGAGTTCGCGTCGTCCCACGCGCGGGCCAGGCGGCCGCGGGCCAGGGGGCTCCAGACGATCGTGCCGACGCCCTCGTCCAGGCACAGCGGGATCATCTCGCGCTCTTCCTCGCGGGCCAGCAGGTTGTAGTGGTCCTGCATGGACACGAACCGCGCCCAGCCGTGCTGCTTCTGCAGGTGCAGGGCCTTGGCGAACTCCCACGCGAACATCGACGACGCGCCGAGGTAGCGCACCTTGCCGGCCTTTACCAGGTCGCTCAGTGCCTCCAGGGTCTCTTTCAGCGGGGTCGAGTGGTCGTTGCGGTGGACCTGGTAGAGGTCGACGTAGTCGGTGCCCAGCCGTCGCAGCGAGTGGTCGATCTCGGTCATGATCGCCTTGCGGGACAGACCTTTCCCGTTCGGGCCGGGACGCATCGGGTGCCGCAGCTTGGTGGCGATCACGACGTCGTCGCGGTCGGCGAAGTCCTTGAGCGCCCGGCCGAGGATCTCCTCGCTGGAGCCGTTGGAGTACATGTTCGCGGTGTCGAAGAAGTTGATGCCCGCTTCGAGGGCGTGCTTGATCAGCGGCCGCGCCTCCTCTTCGCCGAGGGACCAGACGGGGTGGCCGCGGTCGGGCTCGCCGTAGCTCATCGCGCCGATCGCGACGGGGGAGACGTCCAGGCCGGTGGTGCCGAGCTTCACGTAACGCATGGGATTCTCCAGACTGGGACAACTTGCGGAGGATTCTCCGGATCTGACGTCGAAACTAGCGGAGGATTCTCCGCATGTCAACGATGAGGCATGATCGGGGCATGACCGACGGCACGTACGGCACCCAGCGCAAGGCCGCCGCGCGCAACCGGATCGCGATCATCGAGGCCGCTCACGAGCTGTTCGCGGAGAACCCGCTGGTGCCGCTGAGCGAGGTCGCCAAGCGCGCGGGGGTCGGCGCCGGGACCCTCTACCGCCACTTCCCGACCCGCGAGGACCTGATCCTCGGTGCCTACCAGCACGACATCGAGCGCCTGACGACCACGGCCGACGACGTGCTGGCCCGCCATTCGTCCGCGAAAGCCGCGTTCGTCGAGTGGTTCGAGACGCTGTCGGCCTACATCCGCGTCAAGCACGGGCTCGGGGACGCGCTGCACGGCGCCGCGGCCCAGGAGCTGATCAGCGCGTCGTGGGCGCCCACGACGGCCGCCGTCAAGAAGCTCGTCGACGCCTGTGTGGCCGAAGGCTCCATCGCGCCCGGGCACGACCCCGCCGACATCATCATGCTCATGAGTTTCCTGTGGCGGGTGGCGAACAACGACGACGGCGCGGCTCAAGGACGGCGGCTGATCGCCGCGGTCTTCCAAGGTCTTCAGACGCCTCCGGCCGGCTGACCGGTCCCGGCGCACGGAGCAGTGTGCCGTTCACCGGTACTCGCGCTGAGCTGCGGAAATCGTGAAAAACTCACCCTCTTGACCGATTCAAGGACAAGACAAGTCTTGTCAGCCGGAACGGACCCTCGCTACAGTCCGCTTAGTTAGGAAACTTTCCTAACTGTTTCCCTTTTGTTAACCCGACGCCGCAGCCCACCCGCCACCGCCAGGCCCGCAAGGAGCGCGACGTGCCGTCCACCCGCCTACGCCCGTTAGCCCGACTCAACCCGGTGCTCGCCGCCGTGGTGCTGTTGCCGTCCGCGATCGCCGCGGCCGCCACCACCCAGGCCGCCGATGTCCTGCTGTCGCAGGGAAAGCCCGTTGCCACCTCGACCACCGAGAGCTCGTCCTACACGGGCGCCAAGGCTGTCGACGGCAGCACCACCACCCGCTGGGCCAGCGCCGAGGGCTCCGATCCGCAGTGGCTGCGGATCGACCTCGGCCAGTCCGCCAGCATCCACCGCGTCGTCCTCAACTGGGAAGCCGCCTACGCGAAGAAGTACCGGATCGAGGTCTCCGACGACGGCACGTCGTTCACCACGGCCGCCAGCGTCGACACCGGCGACGGCAAGATCGACGACCTCGGCGGTCTCACCGCCCGCGGCCGCTTCGTGCGCTTCGTCGGCCTCACCCGCGCCACCAGCTACGGCTACTCCTTCTGGGAGATGCAGGTCTACGGCAGCACGGACTCCTCCGGCGACACCCAGGCCCCGAGCACCCCGGCCGGCCTCGCCGCAGGCACGGCGACCGCCACCAGCGTCCCGCTGACCTGGGGTGCCGCCACCGACAACGTCGGCGTCACCGGGTACGACGTCCTCCGCAACGGCACGGCCGTCGCCACCAGCGCGACGACGTCCTACACCGACACCGGGCTCACCCCGAACACCAGCTACACCTACGCTGTCCGCGCGCGCGACGCCGCCGGGAACACCTCACCCGCGAGCACGCCGACCACGGTCAAGACCGCGGCCGGGAGCGCCGGCTTCGTCCTCGCGGCGGCCGGGGACATCGCCGAGCAGTGCACCGCGAGCAGCTCGAGCTGCGTTCACCCCAAGACCGCGAAGCTCGTCGAGAACATGAACCCCGCGGCCGTGATCACCATGGGCGACAACCAGTACGACGAGCCCACCCTGTCGGACTTCAAGAGCTACTACGACAAGACCTGGGGCAAGTTCAAGAACATCACCCGCCCGATCCCCGGCAACCACGAGTCCTACTCCGGGTTCACCGGCTACGAGCAGTACTTCGGCGCCCTCGCCAAGCCGCAGGGCAAGCGCTACTACAGCTGGGAAATGGGCAACTGGCACTTCATCGCCCTCGACTCCAACGACTTCGTCACCCACGACGACTTCGCCGAGCCGCCCCAGATCACCTGGCTGAAGCAGGACCTGGCCAGCAACACGAAGGGCTGCGTCGCCGCGTATTACCACCACCCGCGGTGGAGCTCGGGTGACCACGGCGACAACATCGACAGCATCGCGCTGTGGAACCTGATGGTGGCCAACAAGGTCGACCTCGTCCTCAACGGACACGACCACGACTACGAGCGGTTCGTCCCGCAGAACGCCGACGGCAAGGCCGACGCGATTGGCCCAGTCGAGATCGTCGGCGGGAGCGGCGGTGCCAACCTGTACGACCTGAGCCCGGCGCACGCGACGACGGCCAAGCTGCTGAAGACCTTCGGCGTCCTGAAGCTGTCGATGACGGACACGACGTTCCAGTCACAGCTCATCGGCGTCGACGGCAAGGTCCTGGACAGCAGCCCGACCTACACCTGCCACCAGTAGGCCCGGCCATGTACATCGCGGCAAGCCGTACCTCGGACCTGGCCTCGGCAACCGACCGCAAACCGGCGCTGAAGCGGGTGTCCGCCAACGTGGTGGCACTCGGGATGGTCAGCCTGGTCACCGACGTCTCCTCGGAGATGGTCACCGCCGTCCTCCCGCTCTACCTGGTGCTCGGCCTCGGCCTCAACCCGCTGCAGTTCGGGCTGCTCGACGGGCTCTACGCCGGCGCCACCGCGGTCGTGCGGGTGCTCGGCGGGCACCTGGCCGACCGGTGGCGGCGGCTCAAGGCGGTCGCCGGGTTCGGGTACGGCTTGTCCGCGGTGTGCAAGCTCGGCCTGGTCGCGGCCGGTTCGTCGGTCGCGGCCATCGGCCTGGTCCTCGCCGCCGACCGCACCGGCAAGGGGCTGCGCACCGGCCCGCGCGACGCGCTCATCTCGCTGTCCAGCGAGCCGGCGACCCTCGGCCGGTCGTTCGGCGTGCACCGCGCGATGGACACCGTCGGCGCGTTCCTCGGCCCGCTGGTGGCGATGGCCGTGCTCGCCGTCAGCCTCGGCAGCTACACCAGCGTGTTCTTCACCAGCTTCTGCATCGCGGCCATCGCCGTGCTGCTGCTGGCGCTGTTCGTCCGCGACCGGCCCGGCGGCGTCGACCGCGCGGCGGTGTCGGTGAGGACCGCGTTCGGCCTCCTCAAGCAGCGGGACTTCCGGCGCGTCGCGCTCTGGGCGGCGCTGCTGGGGCTGGTGACGGTCGGCGACTCGTTCGTCTACCTCGTCCTGCAGCGGCGCTGGGAGATCGCGGCGACGTACTTCCCGCTGCTGCCGCTGGGCACGGCCGGGGTCTACCTGCTGCTGGCCGTCCCGCTCGGCAAGCTCGCCGACCGCGTCGGCCGGTGGCCGGTGTTCCTCGGCGGGCACGTGGCCCTGTGCCTGGCCCTGGTGCTGCTCTGCGGCCCGGTCTACGCGGTGCTCCCCGTGGTCGCGCTCGGCCTGCACGGCGTGTTCTACGCGGCCACCGACGGCGTCCTGATGGCTGCCGCCGGCCCGCTCATCCCGGCCGGCCTGCGCGCGACCGGGCTGGCCGTGGTGCAGACGGGCCAGGCCGCGGCCCGGATGCTCTCCTCCGTCCTGTTCGGACTGGCGTGGACGCTGTGGGACCTGCGGCCCGCGGTGCTCGTCGCCGCGGCCGGCCTGGCCGTCGTCGCCCTCGCCGCCGCCTTCGCGAAACCGGTGCGCCCGTGAAGAAACTCGTCCTCGCCCTCACCGGCACGGCCCTCCTCGTGGCCGCCGCCGTCACGTACACGCTCAGCGCGCGGCACGACACCGCGGCCGCCGAGCCCGCGGCCGCGGTGACCCTCGCGCCCGGCCAGTTGTTCTTCCGCGACACGGCCACCGGCCGCGTCGGCGCCGTCCCGCTCGCCGAAACCACGGCAAAACCGCAGCTCAGCGGCCTGAAGTGCGACCGGTTCGCGGTGGCGAAGCAGACGGCGGTGTGCCTGGCTGTGCGGCCCGGCACGCTCCCGGCGATCACCGACGTCCTCGTGCTCGACGACCACCTCGCCGTCCGCCACACCGAAACCCTGCCCGGCACGCCGAGCCGCGCGCGCGTCTCCCCGGACGGCAAACACGTCTACTGGACGCTGTTCGTCACGGGCGACTCCTACGCCCAGACCGGCTTCTCCACCCGCGCCGGGCTCTACGACGTGGAGACCGGACGGCTGGTCAAGACGATCGAGGAACTGCCGGTCTTCAAGGACGGCGAACGCTACTTCGCGGCCGACGTCAACTACTGGGGCATCACCTTCGCCCCCGACGGCAACCGCTTCTACGCCACCCTCGGCAGCAAGGGCAAGACGTACCTCGTCGAGGCCGACTACGGGCGCTACCGGGGCAAGACGCTTCGCGAGAACGTCGAATGCCCGTCGCTGTCCCCGGACGGCAAGCGGGTCGCCTTCAAGAAGAAGGTCGGCGACGGCGTCTGGCGGCTGTCGGTGCTGGACCTCGCGAGCATGACGGAAACCGAGCTCGCCGAGACCCGCAGCGTCGACGACCAGGCCCTCTGGCAGGACGACCGCACGGTCCTCTACGGGCTGGACAACGCCACGTGGGCGGTGCCGGCCGACGGCTCCGGCGCGCCCCGGCAGCTGCGCGCCGGGGCGGTGTCGCCGGCCGTCACTCAGGACCCGAGGTAACGCACCTGGCCGCCCTTCCCGCGCTCGTAGCCGTCCCGCCCGGCCAGGTGCTCGGGCACGCCGACCTCCCACCAGGCCCCGGCTTCGGTCCACGCCGACGGCTGCGTCTTCACCACGACGACGGCCGGCCGCTGTTCCGAGACGGCCGCCTCGCGAGCCGACGCGTACGCCTCCCGCAGCGAGTCCACAGTGGACGCCGTGAACACCACGCAGCCCAGTGACTCCGCATGGCGCGCGAAGTCGACCCGCGGCGGCGAAGCGTGCGAAGTCGTGCAGTCGGCGTAGAAGTTGTTGAACGGCTTCCCGCCCTGACCCTCCTGAAGCCGCGCGATGACGGCGTACCCGTCGTTGTCGCACACCACCGCGACGAACGGATGGCCCGCGAACGCGGCCGAGAACAGTTCCGAGTTCAGCATCAGGTACGAGCCGTCACCGAGCAGCGTCGTCACCAGGCCCTGGTGGGCGATCGCCGCGCCCCACGCGCCGGACAGCTCGTAACCCATGCAGGAGAACCCGTATTCGACGTCCATCGAGACCGCGCCGGAGCCGCGCCAGCCGCCGATCAGCTCGCCCGGCAGCCCGCCGGACGCCGTCATGACGTAGTCGTGCTCCTCCGACAGGGTGTTCACGACGCCGACCACCTGCGCGTATGAGGGCAGCTCGCCCGAGGAGGAGCGCAGCGTGTCGATGTGCTCGTCCCAGGTGGCGCGTTCGGCCGCGGCTCGTGACGTCCACGACGAGTCCACCCGCCAGCTTTCCAGCTGGGCGGCGAGGTCGGCCAGACCCGCGTCGGCGTCCCCGACGACCGACAGGGCACCGTGCTTCACCGCGTCGAACCGGGCCGCGTTGAGCGACACCAGCCGGACGTCGGGGGAGAAGACCGTCCAGGACGCCGTCGTGAAGTCCTGCAGCCGCGTGCCGACCGCGAGCACCACGTCGGCGGCCGCCGCGACGACGTTCGCCGACGTCGAGCCGGTGATGCCCAGCGGACCGGCGTGCAGCGGGTGCTCGTGCGGCACCAGGGTGCGGCCCGCCGTCGTCTCCACGAGCGGGATCCCGTGCCGCTCGGCGAATTCGAGCGCGCGCTGCCCCGCCCCGGAGTACCGGACGCCGCCGCCGAGCACCAGCAGCGGACGGTGGGACGCACGCAGGACCCCGGCCGCTTCGGTGACCGCACGCCGGTCCGGGCGCGGGCGCAGCGGGCGGTGCGTGACCGGCTCGAACAGCGCGTCCGGGAAGTCGTACGTCTCGGCCTGGACGTCCTGCGGCAGCGCCAGGGTGACCGGCCCGGCGTCGGCCGGGTCGGTGAGCACCCGGGCCACCTGCGGCAACGTCGAGATCAGCTGCTCGGGCCGGGTGATCCGGTCGAAGTAGCGCGAGACCGCGCGGAAGGCGTCGTTGACCGTCGCCGTCGCGTCGCCGAACGGCTCGATCTGCTGCAGCACCGGGTCCGGCGCCCGGTTGGTGAACGTGTCGCCCGGCAGGAGCAGCACGGGCAGCCGGTTCGCGTGGGCGACGCCGGCCGCGGTGACCATGTTCAGCGCGCCCGGCCCGATCGACGACGTCACGACCCCGACCTGCCGCCGGTGCGTGGCCTTCGCGTACCCGACCGCGGCCAGCGCCATGCCCTGCTCGGTGTGCCCGCGCCAGACCGGGATGTCCCCGCGGTGTTCCTCCAGCGCGGTGCCGAGGCCGAGGACGTTGCCGTGCCCGAAGATCGCGAACACACTGGGGAACAGCGGGACCTCGCGGCCGTCGAGGGTTTCCGAGCGCTGGGCGAGGATCCAGCGGACCAGCGCCTGAGCCGTCGTCAGCTTCACTGCACACGCCCTTCGTGACTCGTGACGGGACACCGCGGGTCGAGGTCCTGCGTCGCCCACGTGTCGCGGACCCAGCCGTGCGCGGGGTCGTCGCAGAACGCCATGGACCGCTCCTCGGCCGGCCCGGCCAGGACGTTCAGGTAGTACATCGGGTAACCCGGCGCGGCCACGCACGGCCCGTGGTAGCCGCGCGGGATGAGGAAGACGTCGTGGTCGCGGACCGCCACGTCCTCGTCCAGCTCGCCGTCGCTCGTGTACGTCCGGTGCAGGCCGAAGCCTTCGCGGGACGGCGTCACGCCGTCGCGCCCGGCGATGCGGAAGTAGTAGATCTCCTCGTTGACGACCTCGCACTCGGTCGCTTCGTCGTGCTTGTGCGGCGGGTAGGACGACCAGTTGCCGCCCGGGGTGATCAGCTCGCACGCGTTGAGCTTGTCGGCGTGGTCCCACACCCCGGGCACGCCGAAGTTGGTCACCTGCCGCGTCGCCTGCCCGGCGCCGCGCACCTCCACCGGCACGTTCTCCGCCGGACCGTACGCCGGGGAGAGCCGGCGGGTGCAGCGCGCCATCGGCAGCGCGACCTCCAGGCCGTCCTTTGTCGACAACTCGACTTCGGCGTCCCGGGGCACGTACGCGAAGTCCGTCACCCGCGTGAAGACCGACTCGCGGCCGCGCAGTGCGAAGACCTCGCCGTCCACCCGGACGGTCGCCGACCCCGAAAGCGGCAGCACGAAGGCCTCGAACTCGCCGGTGTGCAGGACGCGCGTCTCGCCGGGGGCCAGGGAGAGCACGCGCAGGCCGGAGTACCGCCACCCCGCGGTGTCCGGGGTCAGCCGGACCGGGTCGGCGGCGTCGGACAGTGTCCCGAGTGGACGGTGTAGCTTGCTCACTTCGCGGCCTCCAGTGCCGTTGCGGCGGCTTCGACATTTCCCGCAGGGTTCATGACCAGACCGCGGACGACCCCGTGCGACAGCGTCCAGTCCGGCGGCAGGCCGCCGAGCAGCACCGGCAGCGTCGTGGCGTCCAGAACGGCGGGCGAGCTGGTGGCCGGCAGCTTCAGCCAGGTGTGCGCCGACGTCGTCCCGAGGGCGGACGCGAGAGTGACCGACGGCGCCAGGGCCTCCGGCAGCTCGATCAGGGCGACCAGACCGTACGCAGCCAGCTCGGTGACCGCGTCGGCGCAGGCCTGCCGGGCCGGGACCGGGCCCGGCAGCTGCATCTCGCCGCCGTCCAGCCCGCAATCGATCAACGTCCGGGCGTCGTAGCCGGTGAACCCGTCGTCGCGGTTCATCGACCCGAAGACGACCTTGTCGTGCAACGCGCCGAGCAAGAGCAGCTCCTCGACGATGTCCGGGGTGCCGACGACGCCGTCGACGGCCGGGTTCGCCAGCGCGGCCAGCAGCCGCTCCAGCAACGCTCGCCGGCCGGCCGTCGCGAGGGGATCGCCGGCGACGAGGAACAGCGTGCCCTGGTCGGACAGCAGCTGCGGACGCCGTTTGCGGATCGCGTACGCCTGCCGGACCGCACCGGGGTTGGTCGCGCGGGTGTGCAGGAGCTCCCTCCAGCGCTCGTCGGTGAGGATCACAGCAGCTCCTCGATCTCCCCGGCGGTCGGCATGGCGTCGGCGCAGGCCAGGCGGGACGCGACGAGCGCGCCCGCGGCGTTCGCGTACTCCGCGATCCGCACCGGGTCCCAGCCCGACAGCAGCCCGTGGATCAGCGCGCCGCCGAAGCCGTCGCCCGCACCGAGGCCGCAGACGACCTCGACGCGCTGCGGCGGCACCGTCCAGCGGCCCTCCGGCGTCGCTACCAGCACCCCTTCGGCGCCTTTCTTGATCACGGCCAGCCGAAGCCCCCGCGCCAGCATCCGGTCCGCGGCCGTGTCCGGGTCCGCGGTGCCGACGGCGACCTCCACCTCGGTCCGGTTGCCGACGGCGACCGTGACGTGGTCGAGCAGCCCGCCGATCTCGGCGCGCGCCTGCTCGACGGACGGCCAGAACATCGGCCGGTAGTCCAGGTCCAGCACGGTGTGCTCCCGCCGCCCGCGGGCTTCGAGGATCTTCCGCTGGGTCGCCCGTGCCGGCTCCACGGAGACGCCGGTGCCGGTGACCCACAGCAGCGGCACCGACTCGACGACGTCCCACGGCACGTCTTCGTCGGTGAGCGTGAGGTCGGGGGCGATCGGGGAGCGGTAGAACAGCAACGGCGGGTCCGCGGGCGGGTTCAGCTCGCAGAACACCACCGGCGTCTGCAGGTCCGGCGAGGTGCCCACGAAGTCCGGCGAGACGCCGAAACCGTCGAGGGCCTGCCGGACGTAGTCGCCGAAGCCGTCCGGGCCGACCTTGGTGAGCACCGCCGTGCGCCGGCCGAGCCGCGCGGCGGCGACCGCGACGTTGGTCGCGGTCCCGCCGAGCGACTTGGCGAACGTGCTGACCCCGGCCAGGGGCACGCCGCTCTGTTCCGGGTAGAGGTCCACCCCGACCCGGCCGATCGTCAACGCCTCGATGGTCATGCCGCCTCCGCGGGAAAGAGTGCGTCGGCGGGCATCACGCCTTTTCCACCTGCCGAAGCTCGTGTTCGAGGGCTTCCAGTTCGGCACCGCCCGCCATCTGCCGCGTGAGCTCGCCGATGTCGATCTCCGACTTCTCGTAGTGCCCGAGCGCGGCACCTCGCTTGAGCAGCAGGAACCGGTCCGCCACCGGGTAGGCGTGGTGCGGGTTGTGCGTGATGAGCACGACGCCGAGCCCGCGGTCCCGCGCCTGGGCGACGTACTTCAGCACCACGCCGGCCTGCTTGACGCCCAGTGCGGCCGTCGGCTCGTCGAGGATCAGCACCTTCGCGCCGAAGTACACCGCCCGCGCGATCGCGACGCACTGGCGTTCACCACCCGAGAGCGTCCCGACCGGCTGCTCGACGTCCCGCAGGTCGATGCCCATGTCGGACAACGCCTTCTTCGTCGTTTCGCGGCCCTTCTTCCGGTCGAGCATCTTGAACGGCCCGAACCCCGTGGTCGGCTCGGACCCGAGGAAGAAGTTCCGCCAGACACTCATCAGCGGCACCACGGCGAGGTCCTGGTACACGGTCGCGATGCCGCGATCGAGGGCCTCGCGCGGCGAGGAGAACCGCACCGGCTCGCCCTCGACGAGGAACTCGCCGCGGTCGTGCTGGTGCACGCCGGCCAGGATCTTGATCAGCGTGGACTTCCCGGCGCCGTTGTCGCCGAGCACGCAGGTGACCTCGCCGGCGTTGACCACAGTGGAGACATCGCGCAGCGCGATCACGCTGCCGTAGGTCTTCCCGATCTCGCGAACTTCGAGCAAGCTCATCGGCGTACCCTCTCCGCGCGGCGCCGGAAGGCGTTGTTGACCAGGACCGCGGCCAGCAGCATGACGCCGAGGAACAGCATGAACCAGTCGCTGTTCCACTGCGCGAACACGATGCCCTGCCGCGCCATGCCGAAGATCAGCGCGCCGATCGCCGCGCCCACGGCCGAGCCGAACCCGCCGGTGAGCAGGCAGCCGCCGATCACCGCGGCGATGATGTACTGGAACTCCAGCCCGATGCCCTGGTTCGCCTGGACGCTGGCGAAGCGCAGGATGTTGATCGAGCCGACCAGCCACGCGCCGAGCGCGGTCCCCATGAACAGCAGGATCTTCGTGCGTACCACCGGCACGCCGACCGAGCGGGCCGACACCTGGGACCCGCCCACCGCGAAGATCCAGTTGCCGAACCGGGTCCGCACCAGCAGCCACGCGGCGATCGCCGTGACGACGATCCACCAGACGATCGACGACTGGAACTCGGTGCCCCCGATGTCGAACGTCGAGGCGAACAACCCGCCGGCCGACTCGTACCCGCTGGTCGAGCGCATGCCCGAGACCTGGACGGTGTTGGTGACCAGCCGGGTCACGCCGAGGTTGAGCCCCTGCAGGGCGAGGAACGACCCCAGCGTGACGATGAAGCTGGGCAGCCCGGTCTTCATCACCAGCCAGCCGTTGAACGCGCCGACGCCGAGCGCGAAGGCCAGCGACGCCAGCAGCGCGAGCCAGACGTTCCAGCCCGCCTGCGTCGCCAGGATCGCGGTGACCAGCGACGTCGACGCCGTCATCACGCCCGCCGAGAGGTCGAACTCGCCGCCGACCATGAGCAGCGCGACCACGACGGCCATGATGCCCAGCGTCGAGGAGTCGTCGAGCCAGGTCGCCACGCCCAGCGGGCTGAGGAACTGGCCGGTGACGACGGAGAAGAAGACGAAAACCAGCACGGCTCCGAGGAGCGCGCCGATTTCGGGGCGGACGACCAGCCGGTCGGTCAGCCCTTTCTTGGCGACGCGCTCGTCGGGTTGGGCCTGGATCGCTGCGGTCATCGCGTGCCGCGCTGCGCGTACGGGGCGATGGTGTCGATGTTGGTCTTGTCGACGAAGCCCGGGCCGGTCTGGACGGGCTTGCCGCCGCCGATGGTGTTGCCGTTTTCCTTGTACAGCTTGAGGAACACGATCGGCAGGTAGCCCTGCTCGTACTGCTGCTGGTCGACGGCGAAGAGGATGCTGCCGTCCTTGATGGCCGCGACGACGTCGGCGTTCAGGTCGAAGGTGGCCACCTGGGCCTTGGAGCTCGCTTCCTTCGCGGCGGCGACGGCGCGGGCCGCGACCTGGGAGTTCAGCGCCAGCACGGCGTCGATCGACGGGTCGGACTGCAGGGCGCCGCGGATGCGGGCCTGCGCGTCGGTCGGGTTGGAGATGTCGACCTGCAGCGTGGTGACGTTGCCGAAGGTCTGCTTCGCGCCGTCGCAGCGCTGGTTCTGGCCGATGTTGCCGGCCTCGTGGATGACGCACAGCAGCTTCGTCTTGCCCGCCGCCTTGAGCCGCTGGCCCGCGCCCTGGCCGGCCAGGCCCTCGCTCTGCCCGACGTGCGCGATCGCGCCGAACTGGGCGCTGAAGTCCTCGCCGGAGTTGATGGTGATGACCGGGATGCCGGCCTTCACCGCGTTCTGGATCGACGTCTGCAGGGCCTGCGGGTTCGCCATCGAGACGACCAGGCCGCCGACCTTCTGCGCGACCGCGTTGTCGATCAGCCGCGCCTGGTTGCCCGGGTCGCCGTCGGAGAAGTAGTCGACGCCGACGTTCAGGTCCTTGCCCGCCTGCTCGGCGCCGTTCTTCACGACGTTCCAGAAGGCGTCGCCGGCGCTGCCGTGGGTGACCACGGCGACCTTCAGCGGGCCGCCCGAGCTCGGCGCGGCGGCCGACGGGCTGCCGCTGGTGCTGCTGCTGGAATTGTCGGCGGTGGGGCCGCTGCAGGCGGACAGGACGAGGCCGGCGGCGGCGATCGCCGCCACGCCGGCCAGCTTCTTCAGAGAAAACACAGTCACTCCTTTGGGACCAGGTTCAGAGGGAGTCGGTGATCTTCGCGAGGTGGGCCAGGCTGCGTCCGGTGTCCCGCCGGGGCAGGTCGTCGGGGCTCGAGTCGCCGAGGGCGGTGTCCTGTTCGAGGACGTACCAGCCGTCGTAGCCGGCGGCCTGGACGGAGCGCACCATCGCCGCCACGTCCACGTCGCCCTCGCCGAGCGGGGTGTACATGCCCCGCCCGACCGCGTCGGTGTAGGCCAGCCGGCCCGCGCGGACCTCGGCCGCCAGGTCTTCCCGGACGTCCTTGAGATGCACGTGCCCCACCCGTTCGGGATACCGCTTCGCCAGCTCCACCGGATCCGTCCCGCCGATCATCAGGTGCCCGGTGTCGAGGCACAACCCGAGATCGGAATCGGCGAGGAAACGCTCGACCTCGGCCTGCTGCTCCACGTGCGTCCCGACGTGCGGGTGCAGCACCGTGCGCAGGCCGTGGGCGGCGGCGATGTCCCGGATCCGGCCCGCGGTGTCGACGAGCGTCGCCCATTCGGTTTCGGTCAGCTGCGGGCGGTCGTCGTAGCCGTCGAGGCCGGTCGCGGCGGCGAGGACCAGTACGTCACCCCCGCAGGCGGCGAAGAGCGCGGCGGACTCTTCGGCCTCCTTCAGAGCGTTCTCCTGGTTTTCGTGCAGGACGACGGCGAGGAAGCCGCCGACGAGCGTCAAGCCGTACCCGGCCAGCAGTTCGCGCAGGGCGGCGGGCTCGCGGGGGAGGTACCCGGGCGGGCCCAGCTCGGTGGCCTGGACGCCGAGGGCCGCCATCTCGCCGAGCACGGTGGCCGCGTCCAGCACCCGGCCCCAGCCGGGGACTTCGCAGACGCCCCAGGAGATCGGGGCGGCGGCCACGCGGATCGTCGCTGTCACAAGGGGCCTCCGTTGGTCCGTTGGAGCGCTCTATTGATTAGAGCGCTCCAATCTTGTAGCGTCCGTCACACCAAGTCAAGGCCGAGTTTTCCGAGATCAGGGGAGGTGCGCATGGTGCGTCCGACCATGGAGGACGTCGCCGAACGGGCGGGAGTTTCCCGCGCGCTGGTCTCCCTGGTGATGAACAATTCACCGAAGGTGTCCGAGGTCCGGCGCGCGGCGGTGCTGCGCGCGGCCGAGGAACTCGGCTACCAGCCGCACGTGATGGCGCGGTCCCTGGCCAGCCGGACGTCGACCGTGCTCGGCGTGATGGTCAACGACCTGCGCAACGCGTTCTTCGCCGACGTCGTCGAGGGGCTGGACGCGGCCGCGCAGGCCGCGGGCTTCGACCTCATCCTCAACACGGGCGGCCGCAGTCCCACCCGCGAGTGGAACGCCCTGCACAACCTGCTTTCCTTCCGCCCGGCGGGGATCATCCTGCTTTCCCCGGTGGTGCCGGCGGCGTCGATCCAGGTCGCGGCCAAGCAGTGCCCGGTCGTGCTCGTCTCCCGGACGATCCGCTCGTCCACAGTGGACACGGTGAACGACGACGGCGAAGCGGGGTCCGGGCTGGCCGTCGACCACCTCGTCGGCCTCGGGCACCGCCGCATCGCCCACCTGGACGGCGGCGGCGCGGCCGGGGCGGCCCAGCGCCG
>NZ_JBSGJD010000208.1:0-17976 GCF_053605405.1 Amycolatopsis sp. NPDC003861 | reverse complement strand
TGGGCCTGCCGGACCTCTGACCCGGCGTCAGTCCAGAGCGCCCCAATGTGGCGTTCGGTGCGTCCAGCGCACCCAATGTGGCGTTCGGTGCGTTGGACGCAACCAACGCCACATTGGGGCGCTTGGGACCCAGCGCCCCGTCAGCTCTCGTCGGTCTTCTTGGGCTCCTCGGCCTGGGCCTCCGAGGAAACCGGCTTCTCGGCCGGCACGTCGGCCGTGACCTTGGCGGGCTCGGCCTCGGGCTCCTCGGCCGGGGCCTCCGCAGCCGGGACCTCGTCCGGCTCCGCGGCGTCCTTGCTCACCAGGGTCTCCGGTGCCTCCCGGGGCCCGCGCTTGCCCGCGACCACGAAGTACGCCACCGCGCCCGCGAAGAGCAGGATCGACGTCCACACGTTCACCCGCAGCCCGAGGATGTGGTTCGCCGTGTCGGTGCGCATCATCTCGATCCAGCCGCGGCCGACCGTGTAGCCCGCCACGTAGAGCGCGAACGCCCGGCCGTGGCCGAGCTTGAACTTGCGGTCCGCCCAGACCACCAGGAGCGCGACCAGCAGGTTCCAGATCAGCTCGTACAGGAACGTCGGGTGGACCGGGCTCTCCGGCAGCGGGATGTGGCCCGTCGCGACGCCGTTCAGGAGGTTGTCCGGGTCCTCCGGGTTGAAGCGCTGGTAGACCTCCAGGCCCCACGGCAGGTCCGTGTGCGCGCCGTAGAGCTCCTGGTTGAAGTAGTTGCCGATGCGGCCGATGGCCTGCGCGACGACGATGCCCGGCGCCACCGCGTCCGCCACCGCCGGCAGCGGGATGCCCTTGCGGCGGCAGGCGATGAGCGCACCCACCGCGCCGAGGGCGATCGCGCCCCAGATGCCGAGGCCGCCGTCCCAGATCGCGAACGCGTTCCACGGGTTGCGGCCCTCGGTGAAGTACAGCTCGGGGTCGGTGATCACGTGGTACAACCGGCCGCCGACCAGGCCGAACGGCACCGCGAACACCGCGATGTCGATCACCGTGCCCTTGGTGCCGCCGCGGGCGATCCAGCGCCGCTCGCCCCACCAGATCGCCACGATGATGCCGGCGATGATGCACAGGGCGTACGCGCGGAGCGGGATCGGTCCCAGGTGCCAGACACCGCGGTCGGGGCTCGGGATCGTCGCGAGGTAGGCGCTCATCACGCGGCCACCGTAGCGCTAAGGCGCCGGAGCTTCCAAGGCGGCCAGGTAGCCCGCCACCAGCGCGTGCGCGACCTGGGTGACGGCTTGGTCACGCGGCAGGAACCGCTCGTCGTGCAGGCTCGGCACCCCCGCCGTGTCGCCGAGGCCGACGAACAGCATCAGCCCGCGGGTGCCGCCGCCGCAGTAGTGGGCGAAGTCGTCGGCGCCGAAGGAGCGGAACTGGTCGTCGACGACGAAGCCCGCGTGCCGCAGCCACCGCTGCGCGCCCGCGGCCAGCGCCGCGTCGTTGTCCAGGACCGGCTCGCACGGGCTGATCTCCAGCTCGGCCGTGCAGCCGTGGGCCCGCGCGGTGCCGTGGACAATCTCCGCCAGCGTTTCCAAGGCCCGTTCGCGGTCCTTCGTGCGCATCAGGCGCAGCGAGCCGAACGCGCTCGCGCTGTTGGGGACGACGTTGGCCGCCGCGCCGCCCTGGATGCGGCCGATCGAACAGACCGCGCCGAACACCGGGTCGATCCGGCGGGACGCGAGCTGCTGCAGGCTCACCACCAGCTGGGACAGTGCCAGGATCGGGTCGCGCAGCAGGTGCGGGTAGCCGGCGTGGCCGCCCTGGCCGTGCATCGTCACCTCGAACTCGTCGGTGGAGGCGTTGACCGGCCCCGGCACCGCCGAGACGACGCCGTGCGCGATCCGCGGCTGGACGTGCGCGCCGATCACCGCGTCCACGCCGTGCTCGGCCAGCACCCCGGACTCGACGACGTCGAGCGCGCCCGGCGGCGACGTCTCCTCCCGCGGCTGCAGCAGCGCCAGGATCGGCCGCGGCACGCCGACGCGCTGCGCGGCCCGGCCGACGGCGACCAGCGCGGCGAGGTGGACGTCGTGGCCGCACGCGTGCATGAACTCGTTCCCGGACGCCCACGGCACGCCGGTGCCCTCCAGCACCGGCAGGGCGTCGAGCTCGGCCCGCAGCGCCACGGCCGGGCCGGCCCCGCCGGGCAGCGGGATGGCGCGCCCGGTCTTGGCGACGCGGGTGCCGTCGCCCGCGCCGAGCGCGCCGGCGACCAGACGGGCGGTGTCCTCCTCGTCACCGGAGCCGCGCGGGTCGGCGTGCACGGCGTGCCGGAGCTCGACGGCGGCGGGCAGTTCGTCGGCGATCGCCTGCGTCCACCGGGTCCACAGATCACTCACACGTGCTCCAAGCGGTAGATCCTCTTCGCGTTCTCGTGTCCCACCAAAGCACACAGCCGGACGGCGTCCTTTTCGGACATCGCGTCCGCCTCCAGCGCGGCCCGCAGGAAGTCCGACAGGCCCTGCCGGAACAGGGCCGTGCCCAGGTGGTACAGCTCGGCCAGGCCGAAGGCGTCGCTGGAGAAGAGCACCTTCCCGAACGGCGCGAGCTCCAGGAGCTCGGCCAGCACGGCCGGCGCCCGGAAGCCCGCGTTGTGCGTGATGAGCCCGGCGTCGACGAACACGTGCTCGAAGACCTGCGCCAGATACGCCGCGTGGCGGTGGAACGGGTAGTTGTGCAGCAGCAGGATGGGCACGCCGCGGCCACGGGTGGCCCGCAGCAGCCCGGTGAGCAGCAGCGGGTCGCACCGGTGCAGGTCGACGTCGGAGTCGCCGTAGCCGACGTGGAACTGCACCGGCAGGCCCAGGTCGAGGCCGGTGAACACGAGGTGGCGGTGCAGCACCTCGTCGGCCAGCCGGCCGCCGCCCGCGGCGAGCCACCGCCCGGCGGCGGCCTCGACCTCTGCCGGCGACGGCCGCTCCCCGGTCAGCTCCAGGCCGACGCGGTACGCGGCGATCGACTTGAGCCCCACGGCCGTGGCCGCGCGGTTCCCCAGCTCGTCGGCGAAGGCGCCGGCGAACCCGGCCGCGGTGGTTCCCCCGATCACCGCCTCGGCCACCTGTTCCAGCCGGACGACGTCGTGCGCGCGGGTGCCCGCGAGCTCGGCGAACTCCGGCGTGGTGGTCAGCGCGTCCGGCAGGAAGCCGCCGTCCAGCAGGAAGCCGGTCGTGCCGGTGGCCCGCAGGAACCGCCGGGCCACCTCGGCCGCGCCCAGTTCGGCGCGGCGTTCGAGGTAGGCCTCGGCCGGGGCGTGCTTCGGCAGGTCGAGCACGGGCGCGCAGCGGGCCCGCACGGCCAGCCCGATCAGCGAGTCGAACAGGCTCGTCCCCAGCGGTGACGGCGCGTCGGCCTCGGTCAGCATCGCCTCGAAGTCCGCGCGGGTCACGTCCCGGGTGACGACACCGTGGCAGTGGTGGTCCACCAGCGGCAGATCCGCGACGAACGGGAGCAAACTCGTCATGCGCCTCCGTCCGCGTTCGTCAGCCTCTCCCCCACCCTACGAGCGAACCGCGGCGCGGACAGGACGGCGATCACGGCGAGCACCAGCACCGCCGCGGCCACCACCGGGAACCACCGCGCCGGGCCTTCGGTGGGGTACGGCACGACGTTGACGTACACGGTGTACCCGAGCACGGCGAGCGCGCCGATCGGGAAGACGAGGTGCCAGGCCGGCACGCGCATCCGGCGCTTCACGAACAGCAGCAGGATCGCGCCGATCGTGGTGAGCAGGTAGATGACCAGCAGGATGAGCGTCCCGATCGAGCCCGACCAGGCGAACGTGTCCGCCGCCGTCGCGCCGAAGAAGACCGCGCACACCACGATGATCAGCGCCGCCGCGGCGGTCACGGCGCTCACCGCGGCCACCGGGGTGCCGCGCGAGGACGTCCGGCCGAGGCCGCCGCCGGCGTCGCGGCCCAGGGCGTAGAGCAGCCGCGAACCGCCGACGACGCAGGCGAGGCAGCAGCCGAACGCGCTGATCGCCGCGCCGACGCTGATGACGTCGCCGACCCAGGCGCCCGCGTACCGGCTGCCGAGGTCGCCGAGCAGGGACGGCGAGTCGTGGAACGCGCTCGCGTCGCTGCCGAACGCCATCATCTCCACGGCCGTCACCACCACGAAGTAGAGGCCGCCGAAGAGCGCCGTGCCGAGGATCGCGCGCGGGATGTTGCGCTTCGGGTCGTGGGTTTCCTCGCCGAGCGTCGCGGCGGCTTCGAACCCGGCGAAGGACAGGAAGCCGAAGACCGCGCCGAGGAACACCCCGGACAGCCCGGTTTCCGGGACGAAGACCGCCATCGTGAACCGGGCGCCGCCGGGGGCGTTCCCCGCGACGAGCCGGACGCCGATCACCACGGTGACCAGCAGGATCACCGCGATCGTCGCGCCTTCGACAGCGAGCAGGGTGCTCGTGCCGCGGCGCGCGGGGACCACGGACAGCAGCCAGGCGCCGAGCAGCGCGACGGCCGTCAGCACGAACGGGCCCCAGGACGGCGGATCCGGCCAGATCCCGGTCTGCGTCAGGAAAGCCGTGCCCAGCGTGCCCGCCGCCGAACTGGTGACGACGGCGTAGAACGTGTACGTCCCGAGCAGCCCGATGCCCGAGACGACCCCCGCGCGCGGGCCGAGGGTCGCGCCGACGAAGGCGTACACCGACCCGGCGTGCTGGTAGTACTGGCAGAGCTTGACGAAGCCGTACGCGACCAGCAGGACACCGACCGCGGAAAGCAGGAAGGCGAGCGGCACCGCGCGGCCGGCGGCCGCGGCGGTCTGCTGGGGGTTGATGTTGGCGGCCATGCTCGGGGCCATCAGCGCCACGGACAGGCCGACGGCCTGCCAGACGGAGAGGGAGCGGCGCAGCCCTGGACGGGTTTCGACGGTGTCTGACACGATCTTCACCTCTCTTCTCAGGTGAGCGGATCCAGTGAACAGCGATGGGGGCAGGATGAGCCAGCTCGATCGGGCAGAGCTCGCGCAACAGGGCGCACTCCGGGCCGACGGCCTCCGCGCCGCCGGCGTGGAGCTCGTCGCGCTGACCTTCGTGGACAACAGCGGCATCGCGCGGGTGAAGGCGGTCCCGGTGGACCGGCTGTGGTCGGCCGCGGCGTGGGGCGTCGGCGCGTCGAACTCGTTCGACTTCTTCCTGGCCACCGACGAGATGGTGGGTGGCGAGTACTCGCGCGGCCCGGTCGGGGACCTGCGGCTGCACCCGGACCTCGACGCGCTCGTGCCGCTGGCCGCGCAGCCCGGCTGGGCGTGGGCGCCGGCCTGGCGCTACGACCAGGAAGGCGAGCCGCACCCGCAGGACGCGCGGGCGCTGGCGGCGGCCGCGACGGCCCGGCTCGCGGAGCTGGGCTACAACGTGCGGACGGCGTTCGAGATCGAGTGGGTGGTCACGGCGGCCGACGCGCCGGACGACCCGCGCTCGGCCACCGCGGGCCCGGCGTACGGCTACGCGCGGCTGTCTTCCCAGGCGCGTTACCTGCGGACGCTGGTGTCCACGCTGGGCGCCCAGGGGGTCGCGGTGGAGCAGATCCACCCCGAGTACGCGGCCGGGCAGTTCGAGGTGTCGGTGGCGGCGGGCGACCCGGTGCGCGCGGCGGACGTCGCCGTGCTGACGCGCGAGACGATCCGGACGGTCAGCGAGCACCACGGGCTGCGGGCGTCGTTCACGCCGAAGTTCGCCCCGGACGGCGTCGGCAACGGCGGCCACGTCCACCTGAGTCTGTGGGACGGCGACCGCAACCTGTGCGCCGGCGGCGACCGGCGGTTCGGGCTCACCGAGACGGCGGAGGCGTTCGGCGCCGGGATCCTCTCCCGGCTGCCGGCGCTGCTGGCGATCGGCGCGCCCTCGGTGGTCAGCTACCTGCGGCTCCAGCCGCACCACTGGGCCGGGGTGTTCCACGCCTGGGGCCTGGAGAACCGCGAGGCGCCGCTGCGGCTGGTCCAGGGCCCGGCCGGGCAGCGCGACCGGGCGGCGAACTTCGAGGTCAAGTGCTTCGACCTGACGGCGAACCCGTACCTGGTGGTGGCGGCTCTGCTCTTCGCGGGCCTGGCCGGGCTTTCCGAAAAGGCACCGCTGCCGACCCCGGTCGACGTCGACCCGGGAACGCTCCCCTCGGCGTCGCGGCTGCCGGCGTCGCTGGCCGAAGCGGTGACGGCGTTCGAAGCGGACCCGGCGCTGACGTCGGCGTTCGGCCCCGAGCTGGCGACGACGCTGATGGACGTCCGCCGCGGCGAGCTCGACCGGCTGGGTGCGTTGCCGCCGGACGAGCTGTGCGCCGTGATGCGGTACCTACATTAGGGCTTTCGCCACCTCGCTCCGGAGCTGCGGGAGCTTCGCGTAGAGCTGGTCGCCCGGGCATTCGGTGTTGTAGTAGTCGCGGTGGCCCTTGATCTCTTCGACGGGGATGCCGTACTGGCGGCAGATGTAGGCGCAGAAGACGACGAGCGACGCCCACTGCGGCTGGGGCGGTTCGACGCTGGTGTAGAGGCCTTCGTTCTCGATGCCGATGGCGTTGGTGTTCTGCCCGGGGCAGTGCGCGCCCTGGATCATGGTGGTCCGGCCGCGCAGCGCGTCGAGGCTGCCGTGCCGCCCCTCGAGCCGATACCCGCCGCGGCTGACGGTGAAGTGCTGGCCGGTGTCGGACCAGTGGTTGTTGTCGATGTGGTCGTGCTGGTCGTCGCGCGCGACCTGGAAGGCGTGGGCGAGCGAGTAGTCGGTGCTGTTGGCGCTGGCGATGTGGTGGATGAGGATCCGGTTCGCGGGGTGGTCGAGCGTGGTGAGCGCGTCGGCGGGCGGCCGGGCACCCCACTCGGCACAGCTGTAGATCCGCGGCTCGGTTCCCGCGGCTCGGGCGGCTCGGGGGAGGACCAGGCCGGCGGCCCCGGCAACGGCGAGCCCGGCGGCACCGCGGAGGAAGCTGCGCCGCGGGAGGTGTGCGATGTCCATGGCGGGACTCTCCCGCGGCGCCGTACAGCTTTCGTACAAAGGCGGGTCAGGCGAGGCGGATTGTGGCGGTGAAGGGGCGAGTGAGCGCGAGATCCGTTTTGTCGCTCTTGGCGATGGGTTCGTACTCGCCGGCGTGGAGTTCGAACAGGGTCGCCGCGATGGGGTCGCCGGGCTCGACGAGGAGGTAGTACGGGATCAGGGCTTCGGCGTAGATGGCCCGCTTGAGGACCCGGTCCTGGATTTTGGTCGACGGTGAGACGATTTCCGCGGCCAGGAGGACATCGCTCGCTGCGTAGGCGACGGTGTCGACGCCGGGGCAGTTGAGAATCACCAGGTCGGGGATCAGCAGCCGTTGTGATCCGATCCGCACGTTCACGCCGGGGAGCAGCTCGGTGTCGTCTGGCAGCGCAGGTGCGAGGGCCAACTGCAGTTTCTGCAGGAGCCGCTGGTGGCGGGAGGTCGGCGCGGGACTCACAAAAAGAGCTCCGTCCACGACTTCGATCCGCTGCCGTGACACCTGGTCTTCGGGCAGGGCGAGAACTTCGTCGACCGTCCACCCTTCCGGCCTCGGCGGGATGTGGAATTCAGCGCCGGGTTCAGTCGGTGCCGCCATCGCGCTTCACCTCCGCTCCCGTGCGTCGCCGTGGGTCTGTCCCAGTGTGGCATGTTCGCTCGGTCCCCTCGTTGTGGATCATCACACGAGGAGTATGCAGACCGCCACCGACAGTTCTGATCGGGCGATGGGTGTCACGCAGGTGTGACGGCCCGGCGCACACCTTCCGCCAGCTCCGCCGACAGCGCACGGACCCCCGAAGCACCTTCGGCCGCCGCCGTGACCAGGGCGGAACCCACGATCACCGCGTCCGCGAACGAAGCCACCTCGGCCGCCTGGTCGCCCGAGCGGACACCCAGACCGACGCCGATCGGCAGCGACGTGTGCGCCCTCGTCCGCCGGACCAGCTCTTCCGCTCCCGCGCCGACCTGGTCGCGCGCGCCCGTCACGCCCATCACCGCGGTCGCGTAGATGAACCCCGACGACGCCGCCGCCGTCAACGCCAGGCGCTCCTCCGACGACGACGGCGCCACCAGGAACGTGCGGTCCAGGCCGTGCTCCTTCGAAGCCGTCATCCAGGCGCCGGCCTCGTCCGGGATCAGGTCCGGGGTGATCAAGCCGAGCCCGCCCGCCGAGGCCAGGTCGCGGGCGAAACGGTCCACGCCGTAGCGGTTCACCGGGTTCCAGTACGTCATCACGACCGCGCGGCCGCCGCGGGCGGACACCGATTCGACCACCTCGAACACGTGCTTGAGGCGGAAGCCGTTGTCCAGCGCCGTCACCGACGCCGCCTGGATGGTCGGGCCGTCCATCACCGGGTCCGAATACGGGACGCCGACCTCGATCAGGTCCGCGCCGCCGTCGACGCAGGCCGCGATCAGGTCCTTCGAGCCGGCCACCGTCGGGAAGCCCGCCGGGAGGTAGCCGACCAGTGCGGCGCGGCCCTCGGCGCGCGTCGAGGCGAAGAGGTCGTCCAGCCCGCTCATTCGTTCACCAGTCCGAACCACTTGGCCGCCGTGTCCATGTCCTTGTCGCCGCGGCCGGAGAGGTTCACCACGATGAGGCCCGAAGGGCCCAGCTCGCGGCCCAGCTCCAGCGCGCCGGCCAGTGCGTGCGCCGACTCGATCGCCGGGATGATGCCCTCGGTGCGGGACAGCAGCTTGAACGCGTCCATCGCCTCGGCGTCGGTCACCGGGCGGTACTCGGCGCGGCCGGTGTCCTTGAGCCACGCGTGCTCCGGGCCGACGCCCGGGTAGTCGAGCCCGGCCGAGATCGAGTGCGACTCGACCGTCTGGCCGTCCTCGTCCTGCAGCAGGTACGTCATCGCGCCGTGCAGGTTGCCCGGCGTGCCCTTCGTGAGCGTCGCGCCGTGGCGGTTGCCCTCGATGCCTTCGCCGCCCGGCTCCAGGCCGACCAGCCGCACCGACGGGTCGTCGTAGAAGCCCGAGAAGATGCCGATCGCGTTCGACCCGCCGCCGACGCAGGCCGCGACGACGTCGGGCAGGCGCCCGGCCTGCTCGAGGATCTGCGCGCGGGCCTCTTCGCCGATCACGTGGTGGAAATTGCGCACCATGGTCGGGAACGGCGCCGGGCCGGCCGCCGTGCCGAACAGGTAGTGCGTGCTGTCGGCGTTGGTGACCCAGTCGCGCAGCGCCTCGTTGATCGCGTCCTTCAGCGTCCGCGACCCGGTCTTGACCGGGATCACCTCGGCGCCCAGCAGCCGCATGCGGGCCACGTTCAGCGCCTGGCGCTCGGTGTCGACCTCGCCCATGTAGACGACGCAGTCGAGGTCGAGCAGCGCGCACGCGGTGGCCGTCGCGACGCCGTGCTGGCCCGCGCCGGTCTCGGCGATGACCCGCTTCTTGCCCATCCGCTTGGTGAGCAACGCCTGGCCCAGCACGTTGTTGATCTTGTGGGAGCCGGTGTGGTTCAGGTCCTCGCGCTTGAGGAACACGCGCGCGCCGCCGGCGTGCTCGCCGAAGCGCTTGGCCTCGGTGAGCAGCGACGGACGGCCGGCGTACTCGCGCAGCAGGCGGTTGAACTCGTTCAAGAACTCCGGGTCGTGGCGGGCCTTCTCGTACTCGGTGGCGACCTCGTCGACGACGCCGATCAGCGCCTCCGGCATGAACCGCCCGCCGTACGGGCCGTAGTAGCCGCGCTCGTCCGGGTCGTGTTTGCCGTGTTCGCCCGTCACCGCGACGGCCTCGGGCAGGCGGGGTGGGACCCGGCGGTGACCAGCTTGACCAGGGCACCCTTCGGGTCGCCGGACGCGACGAGCCCCTCGCCGACCAGCACCGCGTCGGCGCCGTGGCCGGCGTAGGACATCAGGTCGCCCGGGCCGCGGACGCCGGATTCGGCGACCTTGTAGACGTCCATCGGCAGGCCGGGGGCCAGCCGCGAGAAGACGTCGCGGTCCACCTCGAGGGTGTGCAGGTTGCGCGCGTTGACGCCGATGACCTTGGCGCCCGCCTCGAGGGCCCGGTCGGCCTCCTCGGCGTTGTGGATCTCCACCAGCGCGGTCATGCCGAGCGATTCGACGCGGTCGAGCAGGGCGACGAGCGCGTTCTGCTCCAGCGCGGCGACGATCAGCAGCACCATGTCGGCGCCGTGCAGGCGGGCCTCGTGCACCTGGTACGGGCTGACGATGAAGTCCTTGCGCAGGATCGGGATGTCCACCGCGGCGCGGACCGCGTCCAGGTCGGCCAGCGAACCGCCGAAGCGGCGCTGCTCGGTGAGCACGCTGATCACGCGCGCCCCGCCGGCTTCGTAGTCCTTCGCCAGCGCGGCCGGGTCGGGGATGTCGGCCAGCTCGCCCTTCGAAGGGCTGCGCCGCTTGACTTCGGCGATGACGCCGATGCCGGACTCGCGCAGGGCGGCCATCACGTCGCGCGGCGCCGGGGCGGCGGCCGCGCGCAGCTTCAGCTCGTCGAACGGCAGCGCGGACTCCCGCACGGCGAGATCTTCCCGCACGCCGGCGACAATGTCTTCGAGCACGCTCACCGGGCGCCCCCACCAGGGCGCGTGCTCACGGATTCACTCGCAAGGTCGCTCACAAAAACCTTCCCCTTCCCGCCGAAACGATGCTAACCCCCGCATCCGCGACGCCCGGTTCCGGGTGTGCGCGTTACTCCGAATGCCTCCCCCGCACGTCGGTCGGATCTTCCCCTTCGGACAGGGCCTCCCACAGCTCCGCGTCGGGGTCACGGACCTTTTTCCGGGTGGCCGGAGCCGCGTACTTCGCCCCGAGCCGGGTGGCCCGGGACGCACCCTTGACGGCTGCCAACCCGCCGGTGGCGACGAGAATTCCCCCGAGCACGGCCAGGCCGCGGCCCAGCAGCATCTGGGTGACCGGCAGGCCGTCGGCGTAACCGGAGAACCGGACCCCGGCGACCCCGAGCCAGACCGCCGCCACGCCGGCCAGCGCCAGCACGACGCCGAGCGCGCGCCGCGCCCAGCCGCCGGTGGCCACCAGCCCGGCCACGCCGGCCAGGGCCAGCAGTGCCAGCGGCACGAGCGCGGCGGCCTGCTGCTCGCCGGTCTCGCGGTAGAGCACCGTCCCGCGCACGCCGCCGTCGCGGAACTCGGCGAACCACGTCAGCCGTGACGCACCCCACAACGCGGCCGCGCCCAGCAGCAGCGCGGTCACCATCATCCACAGTGGACGCTTCGAGGCGGCCGGGTCCGGGCCCGGCGTGTCAGACACGGGCGGCGTCCGCGGCCGGGTCGAGGGCGCCCGCCGGCACCATCGTCTGCGCCGCGGCCACCGCCGACAGCACGGTCCGGGCCTTGTTCAGCGACTCGGTGTCCTCGTAGTCCGGCACCGAGTCGGCGACCACCCCGCCGCCCGCCTGCACGTGCGCGACGCCGTCCTTGACCAGCGCCGTGCGGATCGCGATCGCGGTGTCGGCGTCGCCGGCGAAGTCGAGGTAGCCGACGACCCCGCCGTAGAGCGCGCGGCGGACCGGCTCGAGCTCCTCGATCAGCTCCATCGCGCGGACCTTCGGCGCGCCGGACAGCGTCCCGGCCGGGAAGCACGCCGTGACCGCGTCGAACGCCGTCTTGCCCTCGGCCAGCTCGCCGGTGACGGTGGACACGATGTGCATGACGTGGCTGTAGCGCTCGATCTGGAAGAAGTCGACCACGCGCACGGTGCCCGGCTTGCAGACCTTGCCGAGGTCGTTGCGGCCGAGGTCGACGAGCATCAGGTGCTCGGCGCGCTCCTTTTCGTCGGCCAGCAGGTCCTTGGCCAGCTGCGCGTCCTCCTCGGGGTCGGCACCGCGCCAGCGGGTGCCCGCGATCGGGTGCGTGGTCGCGCGGCCGTCCCGGACGGTGACCAGGGATTCGGGGCTGGAGCCGACGATGTCGAAGCCTTCGAGCCGCAGCAGGTACATGTACGGGCTCGGGTTGGACGTCCGCAGCACGCGGTAGATGTCGAGCGCGTCGGCCGCGGTCGGGATCTCGAACCGTTGCGACGGCACGATCTGGAACGCTTCGCCGGCCTTGATCGCTTCGACGGCCTTCTCGACGGCCGCGTGGAAGTCTTCCTTCGACCGCTTCCGCACGAAGTCCGGTGCGGGCCGGTCGAACGCGGCGACGGTGGCGGGCGCGGGCACCTGCAGCTGCTCGGTCATCGCGGAGAGGCGGGCGACGGCGTCGTCGTAGGCCGCGTCCACGCGCTCGGGCGAGTCGTCCCAGTTGACGGCGTTCGCGATGAGCGTGACCGTGCCCTCGTGGTGGTCGAACGCGGCCAGGTCGGTGGCCAGGAGCATGGTCAGCTCGGGCACGTCGAGGTCGCGCTCGGCCAGCTCGGGCAGCTTTTCCAGCCAGCGCACGGCGTCATAGCCGATGTAGCCGACCATGCCGCCGGTCAGCGGGGGCAGCCCGGGCAGCGGCTCGGTGTGCAGGGCTTCGATGGTCTCGCGCAGGACTTCCAGGGGGTTGCCCTCGCTGGGCAGGCCGACCGGCGGGGTGCCGGTCCAGACCGCTTCGCCGTCGCGGACGGTGAGCGCGGCCGGGCTGCGGACGCCGATGAACGACCAGCGGGTCCAGGACGCGCCGTTCTCGGCGGACTCGAAGAGGAACGTGCCGGGCCGGTCGGCGGCGAGCTTGCGGTACACCCCGATCGGCGTCTCGCCGTCGGCGAGGACCCGGCGCACGACCGGGATCACGCGGCGGCTCTCGGCGAGGACGCGGAAGTCCTCGCGGGACGGGCTGACCGTGCCGGGACCGGCCGGACCGGCGGATGCGCTGACCATGGACCTCATTGTGCCGGTCCCCCGGCACCCGGCTTCTCCGGGTGTCGAATTCAACGCTCATTGAATTTCACGGATCCGTGCGTCATGATGGGGTCGTGAGCACCACGGACCACACCGAGACTACTGCCCGTCGCCGCGGGCGCCGCCCGGCCGGCCAGGACACCCGCACGGCGCTGATCGACGCCGCGCGGTCGGTGTTCGCCGAAAACGGCTACGACGGTGCGACCGTGCGCGCGATCGCCACTCGCGCCGGCGTCGACGCGGCGATGGTCAACCACTGGTTCGGCAGCAAGGAGGGCCTGTTCGCCCAGGCGGTCCTCGAGCTGCCGTTCGACCCCCTGGAGCTGCAGAAGGCGCTGCGCAACGGCCCCGCCGACGAGCTGGGCGAGCGGATCGTCCGCACGTTCATCACCCGCTGGGACAGCGCGGGCGGCGGCCAGTTCGTGGCGCTCATCCGCAGCATCACCGGCCACGAGCAGGCCGGCCACGTGCTGCGCGACTTCTTCCAGCGGTTCTTCAGCGGGCTGATCACCTCGATCGGCTCGGACCGCAACGCGCTGCGGATGAACCTGTGCGCGACCCAGATGGTGGGCCTGGGCATGGTCCGGTACGTGGCGAAGTTCGAACCGCTCACCACCGAGGACGTCGAGGTGCTGGTGCGGGCGATCGCGCCGAACCTGCAGCGCTACCTGACCGGCGAGATCGGCTGACCCCGCGGCCGGAATCGCGCAGAAGCCGCGAGAAAAAGCACAAGTCAACCGGCTCGCGCGTCACCCGAATGCCGGACGAATTGCGGCCGATCGCCATTCGTGGACACCATTCGCACAATCGTGGAATTGAGCGATTCGTAGTATCGCCGCATGAAGCCAACGTCTTCGGGACCCGCCGCGAGAACACTGGCCGCTTCGCTGCGCGAAGAACGCGAAGCGCGCAAAATCGGCCTGCGGGCTCTCGCCGACAAACTGGGCATCCTCCCCCAGTTGCTGTCCGTGTGGGAAAAGGGACAGCGCCTGCCGAGCGTCGAAGACGTGTCGGCGATCCTGGCGCTGCTCGGCGTCACCGGGGAAAAGCGCGACCGGATCCGGGCGCTCGCCCGGCACGCCCGCGAACCCAACTGGCTCGCTTCGGGCAACACCGATCTCCCCTTTGCGCTCACCACGAGACTGGACCTCGAACGGACCGCGAACGCCATCACCTCGTGGTCGCCGCTGATCGTTCCCGGGCTGCTGCAGACCCCGGACTACATCCGCGCCATCGTGGACAGTTCCGCGGTCCCGATCGAACAGGCCGACCGGCAACTGCGGGTCCGGCTCGCCCGGCAGGCGATTCTCACCCGCCGCGAACCCATCCGGTTCACCGCTTTGCTCGGCGAACGTTCCCTGCAGGAGGATTTCGGCATTCCCGGGGTCATGTCCGACCAGATCGACCACCTGGAGGCGGTGTCACAGCGCCGGAACATCAGCCTGCGGATCGTCCCCGCCGGAATCGGTTACCACCCCGGCCTGATCGGCCCGTTCGAAATCTACGAGTTCCCCGGTTCGCCGCCGATCGTCTCCGTCGAACACGTCTGCTCGACGGCTTTCCTGCACGAGGACGCGCAGATTTCCGGGCACCAGCAGGTGGCCAGGCTGCTCGCCAAGGCCGCGTTGAGCGAGGAGGCTTCCCTGGCGCTGCTCCGGGACGCCGCCCGGTGACCGGACGGCTACCGCGCGAGCAGCAGCGCGATGAGCGCCAGCGCGCCGGGGACCACCTGCACGAACAGGATCCGCTTGCTGGCCGTCGCGGCGCCGTAGAGGCCCGCGACGATCACGCAGACGATGCCGTAGAGCTTGAGCTGGAACCCGGTCGGGTCGCTCGCGATGAGGCCCCACACCAGCGCGAGCGCCAGGAAGCCGTTGTACAGCCCCTGGTTGGCGGCGAGCGTCTTGGTCTCCTCCGCGAACTCCTTCGTGGTGCCGAAGCCGGCGCGGGCGCGGGGCGACGTCCAGAGGAACATCTCCAGGACGACGATGTAGAGGTGGATCAGGGCGACGAGCCCGACCAGGATGTCGGCGACGATGGTCACGCGTGCTCTTTCTCATCCGCCAGGAGGAGGCGTTCCTCGGTGTCGAAGCAGGTGTGCGTGCCGGTGTGACAGGCCGGGCCGGTCTGGTCGACGCGCAGCAGCACCGTATCGCCGTCGCAGTCGATCCGCACCTCGCGAACGTGCTGGTAGTGCCCGGACGTTTCGCCCTTCACCCACAGCTTCTGCCGGCTGCGCGACCAGTACGTCCCGCGGCGGGTGGCCAGTGTCGCCGCGAGGGCGTCGTCGTTCATCCAGGCCATCATCAGCACGTCCGAAGTGGCGTGTTCGACGACGACCGCGGCGATCAGGCCGTCGGCGTTGCGCTTGAGGCGCGCCGAGACGGTCGCGTCCAGGGTCATGCGGTGGCTCCCAGGATGTGCCGCTTGAGCGGCATCGAGTTCAGCAGGACGAACGCGTAGCCGTAGCCGGCGAAGGACAGGCCGGAGAACAGCTTGTTGAACCACAGCTCGGCGGCGAGCAGCAGGAACGCGTGCAGCAGCGCGAAGACGACGGTGACGACCAGGCCGCCGATCCGCGCGCTGCCCATCTTCAGCACGAGCCCGGTGGTCACCACGGCCCCGAGCAGCAGCGCGAGCGCGGGCATCCGGTAGATGGCCAGGCCCGCCCCGGCGCTCAGCACCGGGATCAGGTCGAGCAGCGCCCACGCGACCGGGAGCCCGACCAGCAGGCCGGCGGTCACCTTCACCTCGACGGGTGCCTGCCAGGACTTCACCGGACCTCGACCCCGCCTTCGCGCAGGGCGCCCTTGACGTCCCCGATCGTCAGCTGTCCGAAGTGGAACACGCTGGCGGCGAGCACGGCGTCGGCCCCGGTCCGCACCGCGGGCAGGAAGTGCTCGACGGCCCCCGCTCCCCCGCTGGCGATCACCGGGACGCGCACGGCCTTGCGCACCAGTTCGAGGAGTTCGAGGTCGAAGCCGTTCTTCGTGCCGTCGGCGTCCATGGAGTTGAGCAGGATCTCGCCGACGCCCAGCTCCTCGCCGCGGGCCGCCCACTCGACGGCGTCGATCCCGGTGCCGCGGCGGCCGCCGTGGGTGGTGACCTCGAAGCCGGAGGCGGTCGGCTCGCCGCCCTCGGGCACGCGGCGGGCGTCGACGGACAGCACGATGCACTGGGCACCGAACCGCCGCGACGCCTCGCTGAGGAACTCCGGCCGCGCGATGGCGGCGGTGTTGATGCTCACCTTGTCGGCACCGGTCCGCAGCAGCCGGTTGACGTCGTCGTTGCTGCGGACGCCGCCGCCGACGGTGAGCGGGATGAACACCTGCTCGGCGGTCCGGCGGACGACGTCGTAGGTGGTCTCGCGGTCCCCGGAAGAGGCCGTGACGTCGAGGAAGGTGAGCTCGTCGGCGCCTTCGGCGTCGTAGCGCCGGGCCAGCTCGACAGGGTCTCCGGCGTCACGGAGGCCGGCGAAGTTGACCCCCTTCACCACCCGGCCCGCGTCGACGTCGAGACAGGGGATCACCCGCACCGCGACAGACATGGCCACCAGCGTAGTCAAGGGGGTCGGACCGGCCGCGATCCGGCATCCGCCGTTCACGCCCCGGCCACCCGGTTCGTCTAGTTTCCGCGCGTGCGCAGACTCCTCCCGGTGGCCGTGGCCGCCGTCTCCCTCCTGACCGCCGTCCCCGCGTCGGCCGCTCCCCGCGACCCGGCGCCCGTCCTCCAGACCCAGGCCTTCGTCGACGACGCCGGCGCCACCCCGGCCGACGCCGACGCCGACGACCCGGCCATCTGGGTGCACCCGCGCGACCCCGAGCGCAGCGTCGTCCTCGGTGCCCTGAAGGAAGGCGGCCTCGCCGCGTTCGACCTCGGCGCGCGGACCCTGCAGCTGGTCCCCGCCGGCCCCGGCGGGCGGTTCAACAACGTCGATGTCGTCGGGGACCTGGCCGTCGTCAGCGACCGGGGCCGGGACCGCGTCCGCGTCTACCGGATCGACCCCGCGGGCGCGGCGGCCGGCGCGCACGTGCTGCGGGACGTCACCGACCCCGCCGCCGCACCGGTGTTCTCCGCGTCGGAGTCCGAAGTGGACGAGCAGCGGACCGCCTACGGCCTGGCCGCGGGCCGGGACCCGCGCACCGGTGTCCGGTGGGTCGCGGTGACCCGGCGGCACGAAACGCGCGTGGCGCTGCTGCGGCTGGTGGACCGGCCGGGCGGGACGGTCGGCACCGCGCCGATCGACACCGTGGACCTGCCGGCGCGGTTCCGGCTGCCGGACGGGACCTCGTGGTCGCCGTGCGAGGAGCCCGGCGAGGGACCCCAGCTGGAGGGCTCGGTGCTCGACGGCCGCGTGCTCTACACCGCCCAGGAAGACGTCGGGATCTGGCGGATCCCGCTGACGTCCGGGGGCTTCGGGCGGCCCGAGCTGATCGACCGCGTGCGCTCCTTCGGCGTCCCCTCGCGCTGGGACGCGGCTTCGGAGGAGTGCGTCCCGGACGGCGCCGACCCCGGCTACGGCGGCCGCCGGCTGACGGCCGACGCGGAGGGGCTGGCGGTGGCGAACGGCACGCTGTTCGCCTCCAGCCAGGGCGACTCGCGGTTCGTCGTGTACGGCCGGCACGTCCGTGACCTGCGGATCGTCGCGGGCCGCGGCACGGACTCGGTCGAGCACTCCGACGGCTCGGCGATCAGCACCGCTTCCCTCGGCCGCCGCTTCCCGCACGGCCTCCTGGTGGTCCACGACGGCGAGCGCCGCCCGTCGGCCGGGGACCTGCCGACCACGGGTTTCGCGTTCGTCCGGCTGGAGGACGTCCTGCCCCGGTGAAAAAAGTTCCGTCCGCCGTGCAGCGGCACGGCCCCCTCGCGCGTCCACAGGAGTGACCGAAAGGACGCGTGTGACCTTCGAAGAGTTCGTGGCGGAGCGGCTGGACGGGCTGCTCCGCTACGCCACCGTCCTGACGAACGACCCGCACCTGGCGCAGGACGTCGTCCAGGACGTGCTCCTGCGCGCCCAGCAGCGGTGGGACGGCATCGCCGCGCCGCCGGCCTACGTGCGGCGGATGATCACCAACGAGTACCTGTCCTGGCGGCGGCGGGCGGTGCGGCGGATGGTGTCGAGCAGCCACGACGTCCTCGACGACCTCGGCCCGCCCGAACCCGACCCCGCGACCGCCTACGACGAGCGG
>NZ_JBSGJD010000207.1:0-18051 GCF_053605405.1 Amycolatopsis sp. NPDC003861 | reverse complement strand
CGGCCCCCCCGCGCGGGGGCTTTCTCGGCCCCCGTTTGCTGTCGCCTCATTTTTTTTTTTTTTTTCGGGGGGGTTCTAACCCGCCTTACCACTCACGACGGGTCAGCGGGCCGAGGCGGTGGCTGCGGTCTGGGGGACCAGCTTGTGGTAGGCGCGCAGCGTGTCGGCGGCGACGCGGTCCCAGGAATACCGGGCGACCGCGCGGTCGTGGCCCGCGGTGCCGTAGGCGTGGCAGAGGGCCGGGTCGTCGATCAGCCGGCGGACCCTTGACGCGAGTTCCTTCGGCTGGTGCGGGCGGACCAGCAGCCCCGTGACGCCGTCGACGACCGTGTCGGTCAAGCCGCCGACCGCGGCCGCGACCACCGGGACACCGCAGGCCATCGCCTCCAGGGGCACGATCCCGAACGGCTCGTACCACGGCGTGCACACCACCGCGTCGGCCGAGCGCAGCAGCGCCGGCATGTCCTCCCGGGACACCTGGCCGGGCCAGCGGACGCGGTCGCCGACGCCGAGCTTCTCGGCCAGCTCCCGCAGCCGCCCCGCCTCGGGGTCCTGGGACAGCCGGCCGCGCTCCGGGCCGCCCGCGATGACGAGCTCGGTGTCCGGGAGCTGGGCCAGCGCCGTGATCGCGATGTCGAACCCCTTGCGCGGGACCAGCCGGCCGACGGCGACCAGCCGGTGCGGCAGCCGGCGGCGGGCGATCGGCCCGTCGGGGGAGAACCGGCCGAGGTCGACGCCACAGGGGACGATCGAGATCCGCGACCGCGGCACGCCGAGGCGGGAGAGCTCGAAGACCTCGTCGGAGCAGGTGGCGATCACGCGCCCGGCCTGGCGGCCGATGATCCGCTCCAGCCGGATGCGGTCGGCCGGGCTGGTGTCCTGATCGCCCTGGTAGCGCTTCTTGACCACGCCGAGGGCGTGGAACGTCTGGGTCACCGGCGTCCCGGTCGCGCTCGCCGCCAGCGACGTCGCGAGGCCGGACATCCAGAAGTGCGCGTGCGCCACGTCCGGGCGTTCGAGTGCCCACTGGTCGCGCAGGAAGCTGCCGAACTCGCCCATGTAGGGCAGGAGGTGGTCCTTCGGCTCCTTGCGCGGCGGCCCGGCCGGCACGTGCACGACGCGGTAGCCGTGCGGCGTCCGGACCTCCGGCGGCTCGTCGCGGCTCTCCCGTCGCGTGTAGACGGTGACCTCGTGCCCGGCGCGCACCAGCGCGGCCGACAGCTCGGCGACGTGCACGTTCTGGCCACCGGCGTCGGCTTCGCCCAGTGCGGCGAGGGGGTTGGCGTGCTCGGACACCATCGCGATCTTCATCGGTGAGGCGTTCCCTTCGAGGTTCAACGGGCCGTCTCGGCGAGGAGGTGGTCCCAAGCGGTCAGGAAGGCGGCCAGCCCGTAGTGCTTCAGGGCGTGTTCGCGGGCGTTCTTGCCGGCGAGCGCGGCGAAGTCGGGTTCGTTCAGGAGCTCACGGAAACCCCGGGCCAGCACGGAGACGTCGGTGGAGAGCACGCCCGCGTCGGCCGGCACCGCCTCGGCCGCCTCGGTGGCGGCGAAGACGACGACCGGCATCGCCAGGTGCATGGCCTCCAAAAGGGACAGTCCCAGCGACGTCCACCGGGCGGTGTGCAGGTAGACGCGGCGGCGGGCGATCTCGTCGTGCAGCTTCGGCGCCGGGACGTCGCCCAGCCCGCGCAGCGGCGCGCCGAGCTCTTCGGTTCCCATACCGAAAACGTCGACCGGGGCCGCCTCGGCGAGCGTGCCGAGCAGGTCGGCACCGGTGACGCGCTCCCGGCGCACCGGCTCGTTGATCATCGACACGCCGGCGGCGAGCTCGCCGGTGTAGCGCGGGCCCGGGTCGGGGATGCCGTGCGGCACGACGGTCACCGGCGCGCGGCCGCAGTCCCACATGGCCGCGTTGAAGTGGGTCACGTGCGCGACGGTGACGTCGGACCGCCCGGCCAGCGGATGTTCACTCGAAGCGGCGTACGGCCGGGGCGCGTTGTGTTCCACGTAGACGGCCGGAACACCCAGGCGGGCGGCGAATTCGAGCTCCTCCGGCCGCTGCAGCACGACGACGTCGGGCTCGGCTTCGGTCAGCCGGTCGAGCGGAACCTCGGTCACCGACGGCCAGTCCCGCCCCGCCTTGCCGAGGCCCCACGGCGCACCGTCGGGCGACACCGGCAGGAAGTAGTCGTGGCGGCCGCGGACGAAAGCGTCCGTCCACGAGCCGTGCACGTGCCAGAGCAGTACTCTCAGGCGCCGGGATCCGGGATCGGTCATGACTCCTGGTTTCCCGGAGAACGGCTGTTAAACGTACGGCCGGACGGGGTACCCGGCCCTCGACCGGCGTGCGCGACGAAGGGACTTCCATCCATGCGGTTCACCCCACGGGGCACCCGGTTCTTCGACCTGCTCGCCGACGCCGCGAAGAACCTGGTCGCCGCGACCGCACTGCTGAGAGACCTCGTCGCCGCCGAGCCGGCCGAACGGGACGCGATCGCGAAGCGCCTGCACGAGGTCGAGCACCAGGGCGACGAGCTGACGCACACGATCATGGTGGAGCTCAACAGCTCGTTCGTGACGCCGTTCGACCGCGAGGACATCCAGGCCCTGGCCGCCAAGATCGACGACGTGCTGGACTTCATGGACACCGCGGCGGACCTGGCCGTGCTGTACCGCATCGGCACCTTCCCGCCGGGGATCGACGTCCTGGTCCGGGTGCTCTGCCGGGCCGCCGAGCTGACCGCGTCCTCGATGCCCGGCCTGGCCAAGGTCGGCGAGCTCGAGCCGTTCTGGATCGAGATCAACGAGCTGGAGAACGAGGCCGACCGCGTCTACCGGCGGATCCTGGCCCACCTGTTCGAGCCGGGCGGGGACGCCCTCGAGGTGCTGAAGACCAAGGAGGTCGTCGAGCAGTTCGAGCTGGCCGCCGACGCCTTCGAGCACCTCGCCGACGTGGTGCAGACCATCGCGGTCAAGGAGTCCTGAGTGACGGGCACCGCCGCCCTGGTCACGGTGATCGTCCTGACGCTCGTCTTCGACTACACCAACGGCTTCCACGACGCGGCCAACGCCATCGCCAGCGCGGTGTCGACGCGGGCGCTCACCCTGCGCGCCGCCCTCGTGCTGGCGGCGGTGATGAACCTGGCGGGCGCGCTGCTGTCCACCGGCATCGCCGCGACGGTGGCCAAGGGGATCATCGACGTCCCGATGGGGCCGGACGCGCTCACCGTGGTCTTCGCCGCGCTGGCCGGGGCCATCACCTGGAACCTGATCACCTGGTACTTCGGCCTCCCGTCGTCGTCCTCGCACTCGCTGATCGGCGGCATGGTCGGCGCGGCACTGGCCGCCGCGAGCACCGTGCACTGGGCGGGGATCGCCGAGAAGGTGCTGATCCCGATGGTGGCCTCGCCGCTGCTCGGGCTCGGCCTGGGTTACCTCGCGATGGTCGGCGCGCTGTGGCTGCTGCGGCGGGCGAACCCGCACCGCAGCGGCCGGGTGTTCCGCCGGTTCCAGATCGTCTCCGCGTCGGCGCTCGCGCTCGGCCACGGCCTGCAGGACGCCCAGAAGGGCATGGGTGTGATCGTCCTGGCGCTGGTGGCGGCGGGGCAGCAGACGTCGTTCTCGGTGCCGTTGTGGGTGACCCTGGTGTGTGCCGCGGCCTTGTCGCTGGGCACCTATTCGGGTGGCCTGCGGATCATGCGGACGCTCGGCAGGCGGGTGTTCCCGCTCGACCCGCCGCACGGGTTCGTCGCGGAATCCGTGGCGTCGTCGGTGTTGTACGTGACGGCGTTCGCGGTCAAGGCACCGATCTCGACGACCCACGTCATCACGGCGGCGATCATGGGGGTGGGTGCGACCAAGCGGCTTTCGGCGGTCCGCTGGGGCATCGCCCGCGACATCGTCATGGGCTGGGTGCTGACCTTCCCGGCCGCCGCCGCGGTGGCCGCGGCCGTCTACCTGGTGGCCGACCTGCTCACCTGAGTTTGCCCGCCGCCCTCCGCGGGAAGCCGGGGCGAAAGACCCGCCCGCGGAAAGGGAGAGCCATGAAGGCAGTGACCTGGCACGGCAAACGCGACGTCCGCGTCGACGAGGTGCCGGACCCGAAGATCGAGGAGGCCACGGACGCGGTCGTGCGGATCACCTCGACCGGGATCTGCGGCTCCGACCTGCACCTGTACGAGGTGCTGGGCGCGTTCATGACCGAAGGCGACATCCTCGGCCACGAGCCGATGGGGGTGGTCGAAGAGGTCGGGCCGGAGGTCACGAACCTCAAGCCGGGGGACCGGGTGGTCGTCCCGTTCAACATCTCCTGCGGCCACTGCTGGATGTGCGAGCGCGGCCTGCAGTCGCAGTGCGAGACGACGCAGGTCCGCGAGCAGGGCAAGGGCGCGGCGCTGCTCGGCTATACCAAGCTCTACGGCCAGGTCCCCGGCGGCCAGGCCGAATACCTGCGCGTCCCGCAGGCGCACTACGGGCCGATCAAGGTCCCGGATGGCCCGCCGGACGAGCGGTTCGTCTACCTCTCCGACGTCGTCCCGACCGCCTGGCAGGCCGTCGAGTACGCGAACGTCCCCGAAGGCGGCACCGTCGTCGTCTTCGGCCTCGGCCCGATCGGGCAGATGAGCTGCCGGATCGCCCGGCACCGCGGGGCCGGCCAGGTGATCGGCGTCGACCTGGTGCCCGAGCGCCTCGCCCGCGCCCGCGAACACGGCGCCACCGCGCTGGACACGCGTGACCACAAGGAAATCGGCGACTCCATCCGCCAGCTGACCAACGGGCGCGGCGCGGACTCGGTGATCGACGCGGTCGGCATGGAGGCGCACGGCGCCCCGGTCGGCAAGCTCGCGCACACCCTGGTCGGGCTGCTGCCGCAGCCGCTCGGCGAAAAGATCACCGAGAAGGCCGGGATCGACCGGCTGAGCGTGCTCTACGCCGCCATCGACAGCGTCCGCCGCGGCGGCACGATCTCGCTGTCCGGCGTCTACGGCGGGATGGTCGACCCGATGCCGATGATGGAGCTGTTCGACAAGCAGATCCAGCTGCGGATGGGCCAGGCCAACGTCCGGCACTGGCTCGACGACGTCATGCCGGTGCTCACCGGCGACGGCGACCCGCTCGGCGTCGAAGGCTTCGCCACGCACAAGCTGCCGCTGGACGACGCGCCGCGGGCGTACGAGATCTTCCAAAAGAAGCTCGACGGCGCCCAGAAGATCCTGCTGCAGCCGTAACCCCTGGGGAGGGAACTGACTCTTGCGAGCCGTCACCTCGCTGCCGTACGAAATCACCGAGGAAGACCACGTCGGCATCCCGATGTCCGACGGGACCGTGTTGTCCGCCCGCATCTGGCGGCCGGTCTCGTCGGACGCCGAGCCGGTGCCGGCGATCCTCGAATACATCCCCTACCGCAAGCGGGACCTCACCGCGCCGCGCGACTCGATCCACCACCCCTACCTCGCCGGTCACGGGTACGCCTGCGTGCGCGTGGACATCCGCGGCACCGGCGAGTCCGAGGGCGTCCTGGCCGACGAGTACCTCGAACGCGAGCAGCTGGACGCCGAGGAAGTCCTCGAATGGATCGCCGGGCAGCCCTGGTGCACCGGCGACACCGGGATGATGGGGATCTCCTGGGGTGCGTTCGCCGCGTTGCAGGTGGCGGCCCGGAAACCGCCGAGCCTGCGCGCGATCGTCATCTCGTCGTTCACCGACGACCGCTTCGCCGACGACATGCACTACATGGGCGGCTGCCTGCTCTCGGACAACGTCGCCGAGTCCGGCACGATGTTCGCCTACGCCACGCTGCCGCCCGACCCGGCGGTCGTCGGCGAGCGGTGGCGCGAAATGTGGCTGGAACGCCTCGACAACTGCAGCCTGTGGATCGAGAACTGGCTCGGCCATCAGCGCCGCGACGACTACTGGCGGCACGCGTCGGTGTCGGAGAACTACACCGACGTCCAGGTGCCGGTGCTGGCTTCCAGCGGCTGGGCCGACGGCTACTCCAACGCCGTCATCCGGCTGCTGGCCCACCTCGACGTCCCCCGCCGCGGCCTGATCGGGCCGTGGTCGCACAAGTACCCGCACCTCGGCGAGCCGGGCCCGGCGATCGGCTACCTCCAGGAGGTCGTGCAGTGGTGGGACCACTGGCTGCGCGGCGAGGAGAACGGCGCCATGGACGGGCCGATGCTGCGCACCTGGATGCAGGAGAGCGTGCCGCCGTCGACGTCCTACGAGGACCGTCCCGGCCGCTGGGTCGGCGAGGCCACCTGGCCGTCCCCGCACGTCGAGCCGCAGGAACTGCCGCTGGCCCGGCACCGCCTCGCGCGGCCGGGCGAGGACGTGGCCGACGAGGCGCTGACCGTGTCTTCGCCGCTTTCGGTCGGGCAGTTCTCCGGGAAGTGGGCGTCCTACAGCGCCCCGCCGGACCTGCCCTACGACCAGCGCGAGGAGGACGGCGGGTCGCTCGTGTTCGACACCGACGTGCTCACCGAGCGCTGCGAAATCCTCGGCTCCCCGAAGGTGCGGCTGGAAGTCTCGGCCGACCAGCCGGTGGCGATGATCGCGGCGCGGATCTCGGACGTCGCCCCGGACGGGCGGGCCACCCGCGTCACCTACGGGCTGCTCAACCTGACCCACCGCGACGGCCACGACGAGCCGGCGCCGATGGCACCGGGGCAGCGGTGCCCGGTGGAGATCGAGCTGAACGCCGTGGCGCAGGCTTTTCCGGCCGGGCACCGGATCCGGCTTTCGCTGTCCACGTCGTACTGGCCGCTGGCCTGGCCGCCGCCGACACCGGTGCTGCTGAGTGTCCACACCGGACACAGCGCGCTGGAGCTGCCGGTGCGCCCGGTCGCCGAGCCGGACGAGCTGCCGGCGCGGCCGTTCGGCGAACCCGAAGGCGCGCCGCCGATGTCCGTGACGGCGGTGACCCCGGGGGAGCAGCGCTGGACCGTCTCGCGGGACCTCGTCGACTACCGGTCGGCGCTGGACATCGTGAAGGACGCGGGAACGGTCCGCTTCGACGACCTCGACCTGGAGGTCACCCGGGACGTCCGCGAGCGCTACAGCTGGGTGGCCGACGATTTCTGCTCGCCGGTGGCGGAAACCGCGTGGGACGTCACCTTCGCGCGCGGCGACTGGGTGGCGCGCAGCGAGACCCGCACCCGGGTGTCGTGCACCGACACCGAGTTCGTCATCGACGCGCAGCTCGACGGTTACGACGGGGCCCGCCGGGTCGTTTCGCGGAACTGGCACCGGCGGATCCCGCGGGATCTGGTCTGAGTTTCGGCGCGGCCACACCGGGTAAGCCTTTCGGGTGCGTATCGTGATCACCGGGGCGACCGGGAACGTCGGAACGGCACTGCTGGACGCGCTGGAGCCCGGCCACGACGTGGTCGGGCTCGCGCGGCGGCTGCCGGAGACGACGGCCGAGCCGTACCGCCGGGCGGGCTGGCGGGCCGTCGACGTCGGCCTCCCCGGCGCCGAAGAGGAGCTGGCCGAGGTGTTCGCGGGGGCAGCCGCCGTCGTGCACCTGGCGTGGGCGATCTCACCGGTGCGCGGGGACCCGCCGATGTGGCGCACCAACGACCACGGCACCCGGAACGTGCTCGCCGCCACGGCGGCCGCCGGGGTGCCGCACCTGGTCGTGGCCTCGTCCGTGGCCGCCTACGGGCCCGCGCCGCGCTGGGAGAAGGTGGCCGAGGACTTCCCGTGCGACGGCATCGCGGGCAGCGCCTACAGCCGCGGGAAGGCCGCGCTGGAAGCCCTGCTGGACCGGTTCGAAGAGAAGTACCCGCAGGTGAAGGTGGCGCGGCTCCGGCCGTGCGCGATCCTGCACCGGGAAGCGGCGGGGGAGTTCGCGCGGTGGCTGCTCGGCCCGGCGGTGCCCGCCCACCTCGTCGGCGGGCGGCGGCTGCCGGTTCCGCTGTGGACGGACCTGCGGGCGCAGATCGTGCACACCACCGACGTCGCCGAAGCGATCCGGCTCATCCTCGGCCAGGGGTTCGCGGGTGCGGTCAACCTGGCCGCGCCGGAGGTGCTCGACGCCGACGCGCTGGCCGGTGTCCTCGGGGGAGCGCGCCTCCCGGTGCCGAAGCCGGTGGTGCGGCTCGCGACCCGTGCGGCCTGGCTGGGCGGGGTGCTGCCGGTGCACCCCGGCTGGCTCGAACTGGCCGACCGGGCGGCGCTCGCGGACACGACGCTGGCGGAGACCGCGCTGGGCTGGCAACCTCGGTATGACGCCGCGGCCGCGCTCGCCGACCTGGTCACCGGGCTCCGGTCGGGTGCGGGAGCGGCGAGCCCGCCCCTGGCCCCGCCGCGCCGCGACGGGGTCCTGGCCCGGCTCCGCTCGCTCACCCGGGTCGGACCGAGCCACCAGTCGCAAGCCTGACCAGCCGGGAGGCCGGAGTGAGTACGGAAGCCGTCGACGCGGTGGTGATCGGCGCCGGACACAACGGCCTGGTGGCGGCGAACCTGCTGGCCGACGCGGGCTGGTCGGTGCTGGTCCTGGAGGCGACCGAGCACGCCGGCGGCGCCGTCCGCACCGCCGAAGTCACCGAGCCGGGCTTCCGCAACGACCTGTTCAGCGCGTTCTACCCGATGAGCGCGGTGTCCCCGGCCATCCGGGGCCTGCGGCTGGAGGAGCACGGCCTGCGCTGGCGGCACGCGCCCGAAGTCCTGGCGCACGTGCTGCCCGACGACCGGTGCGTCCTGCTGTCCCGCGACCTCGACCGCACGGCGGCGTCGGTCGAGGAGTTCGGCGACGGCGACGGCGACGCGTGGCGGCGGATGTTCCGGCAGTGGCGGGAGATCCGCGAGCCGCTGCTGGAGACGCTGTTCACGTCGTTCCCGCCGGTCCGCCCGGCGCTGAAGCTGCTGCGCCGCACGGGAACCGGCGACGCGCTGCGGCTGGCGCGGATGCTGACGCTGCCGGTGCGCCGGTTCGGCGACGAGCTGTTCACCGGCGAGGGCGCGAAACTGCTGCTGGCCGGGAACGCCGCGCACAGCGACCTTTCGGTGGACAACGCCGGCAGCGCGGTGTTCGGCTGGCTGATGGCGATGATCGGCCAGGACGAGGGCTTCCCGGTGCCGGTGGGCGGCGCGGGGGAGCTGGCCGCGGCGCTGGTCCGCCGCCTCGAGTCCCGGGGCGGGCGTGTCCACTGTGGACGTCCGGTGGACGAGGTGCTGGTCGCGGACGGGCGGGCGCTGGGGGTCCGCGACGCCGCCGGAGATCCGGTGCGGGCCCGCAAGGCGGTGCTCGCCGACATCCCGGCGCCGCTGCTCTACGGTTCGCTGCTCGACCCGGCCTGGCTGCCGTCCCGGTTCCTCGAGGACCTCCGGCGGTTCCAGTGGGACAGCGCGACGGTCAAGGTGGACTGGGCGCTGTCCGGCCCGATCCCGTGGACGGCCGAGGCGGCGCGCGGCGCGGGCACGATCCACCTGGGCACGGACCTGGACGGCCTGTCGGCGTTCGGCGGCGAGCTCGTCCGCGGCCGGACCCCGCGCCGCCCGTTCCTGCTGCTGGGCCAGATGACGACGAGCGACCCGTCGCGCTCCCCGGCGGGGACCGAGTCGGCGTGGGCGTACACGCACGTCCCGCGCGGCACGATGGAGAGCCGCGCGGCCCTCGACCGCCGGGCCCGGCGGATCGAGGAGACGGTCGAGGCCAACGCGCCCGGGTTCACGGGCCTGATCAAGGCCCGGTACGTCCAGGGCCCGGCCGAGCTGGCCGAGCACGACCCGGGCCTGGTCGGCGGCGCGGTCAACGGCGGCACGTCGGCGATCCACCAGCAGCTGTTCTTCCGCCCGCTGCCGGGAACGGGCCGCCCGGACACCCCGGTGGACCGCCTGTACCTGGCGGGCGCCTCGGCCCACCCGGGCGGAGCGGTCCACGGCGGCCCGGGAGCCAACGCGGCCCGCGCGGCCCTGGCCCGTGCGGGCCGCCTCGGCGGCGGCTACGCGGCGGTCATCCGGGCCGCCCACCGAGCCATCTACGGCTGACCCCCGCTTCGGTCACCAGCGCGGTGGCCCCGCCGTGTCGACCCTCCAATCACGCGTGTGGCCCCTCAATCACGCGTGTGGCCCCTCAGTCACGCGTGTGGCCCCTTGAGACACCTGGGCCGATCCCGTAGGTACGCGAGCCGACCGTCCCGGAACGCGGGCCGACCGCGCGAGACCGTCCGGCTAGGGGTTGGGGTGGCCGTGCTGGGCGCGGGCGTGTTTGCCCGTCGCGAGGTCGGCGAGCCGGGCGAGGGACTCCGTGTTGCGGGGCTTGGCGATCAGCGCCTGCACCGCCTCGGGCAGCACCTTGCCGGGGCCGCGGACGATGTGCTCGGTCATCCGGACGAGCGTCTGCCCGTCGCCGTGGGGGACCAGCGTCAAGCCGACCGCCGCCGCACCCAGGGGCCAGCCGTGGGCCTCCAGCGACAGTGACAGGCCCGGCTCGACCGCGCGGACCACCGTCACGTCCTGGATGTGCACCGGCCACGGGCCCACGCTGTGGTGGATGCGGGAGCCGACCGCGGGCCATTCGTCGTCGACGTCGCGGATGTGGGAGCTGCCCACCACCCAGCCGGCGTACATCCAGCCGTCGGCGAGCACGGCGAACACGGCGTCGGGTGGTACGTCGATCACGCGGCTGACCTCGGGCACGGCTTCCTCCTGGTTCGAGTGACGAACCAGGCATACCCACTCCCGGACGGGGGTATGCCCGCCCCGACGAAGCAGGAGGTGGCGACGGTGGCCAGACACGGGAAAGAACCCGAAGGACCCGGGGACCTGTCGAAGCGGTCGTGGGGTGGGGCGCTGAAACGGACGTTCAAGCAGTTCAACCGCGACAACCTCACCGACTGGGCGGCGGCGCTCACCTACTACGGCGTCCTGTCGCTGTTCCCGGGCATCATCGTGCTCACCGCCATCCTCGGCCTGCTCGGCCCGGACAAGATCCAGACGGTGATCGACAACATCAACCAGGTCGTGCCGGGCCAGGGCAAGGACATCCTCGTCGGCGCGATCCGGGAGCTGACCGGCTCGCGCAGCCTGGCCGGCCCGCTGGCGATCATCGGCCTGCTGGGCGCGCTGTGGTCGGCGTCGGGCTACATCGGCGCGTTCATGCGGGCGTCGAACGCGATCTACGGCATGCCGGAGGGACGGCCGGTGTGGAAGACGATCCCGCTGCGGATCGCGTTGACGGTCGGGATCGTGGTGCTGCTGGCGGCGTGCGCGCTGGGCGTGGTGGCGACGGGCACGGTCGCCCGCCGGCTCGGCGACCTGATCGGCCTCGGCTCGACGGGCGTGCTGGTGTGGGAGATCGCGAAGTGGCCGGTGATCGCGCTGCTGGTGAGTCTCGCGTTCGCGTTGCTGTACTGGGTGGGGCCGAACGTGCGGTTGCCGGGCTTCAAGTGGCTGACGCCGGGCGGGCTGATGGCGGTGGTGCTGTGGGTACTGGCGTCGGCCGGTTTCGCGCTGTACGTCGCGAATTTCGGTTCCTACAACAAGACCTACGGTTCGCTGGCCGGGGTGATCGTGTTCCTTGTATGGTTGTGGATCTCCAACCTCGCGATCCTGCTGGGGGCCGAGCTGGACGCGGAGCTGGCCCGCGGCCGCACGATCGAGGCGGGCCGCGCGGACGACCAGGAGGAGCCGTTCCTGCCGCCGCGGGACACGAAGGCGATGGACGACGACGAAGCCGCGGCGGTGGCGGAGTCGGAACGGAAGTGAGCGGATGGCCTGCCGGATCACCGAGCTGGTGCTGGACTGCCACGACCCGGACCGCTTGGCCGAGTTCTGGTGCGCGGTCCTCGGCTACGAGGTGATCGGCCACGAGCCGGACGGCCTGGCCCTGGGCCCGCCGGGAGCGGCGTTCGGTGAGGGGCCGGTGACGTTGATCCTCGCCCAGACGGACAACCCCCGCCGCGGCAAGCTCCCGCTGCACCTGGACGTGAGCCCGGCGGGGGTGGACCAGGAGACGGAACTGGCGCGCTTGACGGCATTGGGCGCCCGGCCGGCGGACGTGGGCCAGACGGGCGAGGAGTCGTGGGTGGTCCTGCAGGACCCGGAAGGCAACGAGTTCTGCTTGCTGCGCAAGGATGTGGGCGCGGCCTGAGTCCGGCTGCGCGCTTCCGGGCAGCCTTGAGCGGTCCGGAAGCTCCGGTGGCGGTGGCCCGGGGTGACTTTGAGGTGCGCTGGGACGGCTTGGGTTGCGGTGGACGCGCTTAGGGCCGCTTGGGGGCGCGGAGAGCCGCGTTGGGCGGCGTCGAGGCTGGATTGTGCGGGCGCGCGTGGGTTGCGGCCGCATCCAGCCTTCGGCCCGGCCCCCGCCGGGTGCCTCAGCGGTCCTCAGCCGCGCAGCGGCGCCACTGCACCGCATCTCCCGCTCGATCCGCGTGCCACACCGGCGCCTCCGGTTCCCAGGTCGGCACCAGCCGGCCCGTCACCACCCGGCCTCGGGCCACCCGGCCGAACAACTCCACCCCGTCTCCTCGCCGCGCCGCCGGGATCCACGCCGGGAACCTCGTGCGGGGCAGCTTCCGTTCCACCCACTCGCGCGCCGACCCTTCACTCCCGTGGTCGGACTCGACGATGCTCGCCACCGTTCCCTCGCCGCCCACGGTGAGGGCGATCGAGGCGCGCCAGCGGACTGCCGATGTCGTCATCCCCTCCAGGGTCCCCGACCGGCGCAGCTCCGGGCCAGTACACGTTCGGATGGATCCCACCGTGCCTCCCACTCCACACCGTCACGACGCGTTCAGCAGCCGTGCGCACGCCCTCTCCAGCACCGCTCGCGCCTCGTCGCCGTCCAGGCGCGCCGCCCTCTTCAACGCCGGGGCGATCGTGCGCTCGGCGCGGTACGCCTCCACGAGCCGGGGGTCCACATAGGACGAGCGGCAGACCGCCGGCGTGTTGCCCAGCGCCGTGGAGACCTCCTTCATCACCTTCGCCTCCGCGCGCTTGCGGGCCGTCTCGGACGTCGGGGGGTCCGCGGCCGCGAAGGCCGCCGCGGCCAGGACCGTCGCGTTCCACGTGCGCATGTCCTTGGCCGTGCAGTCCTCGCCCGCGAGCTCCTTGAACCGCTCGTTGATGTCGGCCGCGTGGACCTCGTGCCACGTGCCGCCCTCGCGGTAGACCAGCAGCCGGTCGCTCTCCGACCGGCTGCGCAGCAACGCCTTCACCACCGACGCCAGCTCGGCGTCGCGGATGGCCACTTCGCGATCGAGACCGCCCTTCGCGACGTAGCAGAACCGGCATTCGTCACCCCGGACCGCCGCGTGCGAACGCAGCAGCGTCGCGACGCCGTGGGTGCCGTTCTCCTCCGCGTACTCCTCGCCGCCGGTGCGGAAGATCCCCCGATCGAGCATGCGCAACGCCGCCGCGAGCACTCGCTTGCGGGTCAGGCCGCGCCCGGCGAGGTCGTCCGCCACCGACGAACGCCAAGCGGGCAGCCGGCGGGCCATCTGCAGCACGCGGTCGTGCTTCTCCTCGTCGCGGTCGCGCCGCCACTGCTCGTGGTACAGGTACTGGCGCCGCCCCGCGTCGTCCGTGCCGACCGCCTGGACGTGTCCGTTCGGGTACGGGCAGATCCACACGTTCCGCCAGGCCGGCGGGATGACGAGGTCCTTGATCCGGGTCAGCAGCTCGTCGTCGGTCACCGGTGAACCGTCGGGCATGGCATAGGAGAACCCGCGGCCGCGGCGGATGCGCTTGATGCCCGGGCCGCGCAGGTCACTGCGCCGGAGTCTGGTGCGTCCCACCGCCGCGAAATACCCGCCCGGCGTACCGGGAAACCATGATTGCCGCCCTCGGCGGCGGGTAGCCGACGGGAGAAGCACCGGAAGGAGCACGGATGACCACCGCAACCAAGCCGCTCGCCGTGGTCACCGGCGCGTCGAGCGGGATCGGGCTGGAGCTGGCCAAGCAGTTCGCCCGGCACGACTTCGACCTCGTCCTGGCCGCCGAAGACGCCGAGCTCGCCGCGGCCGCCGACGCGGTCCGCGCGTGCGGGGCGCAGGTCGAGGCGGTCCGCACCGACCTCGCCGCCCCGGACGGCGTCGAGGAACTCGTGCGCCGGCTCGCGGACCGCCCGGTCGAAGCACTGGCCGTCAACGCCGGCGTCGGGATCAACGGCGAGTTCGCCGGGGACACCCTGCTGGAGGACCAGCTGACGGTCGTCGACCTCAACGTCCGCTCGGCCGTGCACCTGACCAAGCGGGTGGTGCCCGGCATGGTCGGCCGCGGCCACGGCCGGGCGCTGTTCACCTCGTCGATCGCCGGCACGTCGCCCGCGCCCTACCAGGCCGTCTACGCCGCCTCGAAGGCGTTCCTGACGTCGTTCTCCGAAGGCCTGCGCGCCGAGGTGAAGGACAAGGGCGTCACCGTCACCGCGATGCTGCCGGGCCCGGTCGACACCGAGTTCTTCGAACGCGCCGACATGGCGGACACCAAGATCGCCACCGGCGACAAGGACAGCCCGGCCGAGATCGCCGAAGCGGGCTACGAAGCGCTGATGGCCGGCAAGGACAAGATCGTCCCCGGCGCGGTGAAGAACAAGCTCCAGGCGGCCGGCTCGCGCCTTCTTCCCGACCAGGCCAAGGCGAAACAGCAGGGCAAGATGATGCAGCCCGGATCGGCGGACGCATGAGCGTCATCGAAGACGTCACCCGCAAGGCGAAGCAGGTCCAGCGCAGCTACGCCGGCGGGGAAGACCGGCCGCTGGGCGGGTACGTCGCCGCGATGGGTGCCTACAGTGGCCTCGTCGGCGGGCTGATGTTGCTCGGCCGCGCCGTCGGGGCCCGGTTGCCGCGGCGGATCGGCGCCGGCGACACGATCCTGCTGGGCGCGGCGACGTTCAAGGCCAGCCGCCTGCTGGCCAAGGACGCCGTCACCAGCCCGCTGCGCGCCCCGTTCACCCGGTACGAAGAACCGGCCGGGGACGACGAGCTGAACGAGTCCGTCCCGGCGAAGGGACACGTCGAGCACGCGGTCGGCGAGCTCGTCTCGTGCCCGTTCTGCCTGAACGTCTGGATCGCCACCGGACTGGCCGGCGGCCTGGTGATGGCCCCGCGCGTGACCCGGCTGGCGGCGGCCATGCTGACGACCGTCGGCCTGGCGGACGCCCTGCACCTGTTGTACGACGCGGGCAAGAAGCTCGCGTCCGGTTAGCCCGGGTTCGCGCCGCGGCTCAGTCCGGGCCGCGGCGCAGCGGGCGGACCGCCGGGCCCTGCACGACTTCGCCGTCGACGCCGAACCGCGAGCCGTGGCACGGGCAGTCCCAGGTCTTCTCCGCGTCGTTGAACGAAACCAGGCAGCCCAGGTGGGTGCAGTGCGCGCCGACGGTGTGCAGCTTCCCGGCGTCGTCGCGGTGGGCCGCGACGAGCTCGCCGCCCACCCGGACGATCTCGGCCTCGCCGGGCTGGAGGTCGTCGAGCTTCTCGGACCGCCACAGCGCGGCGACGTGGTCGCCGACGAGGTACTTCGCGACGGTCAGGTTGTCCTGGGCCACCTCGAGCACCGAGCGCACGTCGAAGCGGTTGGGGTCGAACAGGTCCGCGGCCGGGTGCGGCTCGCCGAGGATTCGCGCCGCCAGCACGTGCCCCGCGGCCGTGCCGCCGGTCATGCCCCACTGGCCGAACCCGGTGGCCACCCACAGGTTCTTCGTCCCCGGCAGATAGCGGCCGACGTAGGGCAGCAGGTCGGGCGTGGACATGTCGTGGGCCGACCAGCGGTGGGTGACGCGGTGCAGGCCCGCGTGCCGGTCCGCCCAGTCCGCCAGCCGCCTGTACCGGCGTTCGACGTTGACGTGCGCGCCCACCCGGTAGTGCTCGCCGCCGGCGATCACCATCGGGGTGCCCTGCTCGGTGTAGCCGCGCACGGAGTGGTGCGTGTCGGCGTCGAGGAACATGCCTTCGGGCGCGCTGTTCCCGGCCGCGGGGCCGGCGACGACGAGGTCGCGCACCGGATCGAGCCGGGCGAAGTACAGGCCGCGGTCGAGGACGGGATAGTGGGTCGCGACCACGACTTCGCCCGCCACGACGTCACCGCGCGAGGTCCGGACGGTCCGGCCGTTGAGCGCGGTGGCCCGGGCGTGCTCGACGATCGTGCCGCCCGCCCGCTCGATCTCCGCGGCCAGGCCGAGCAGCCACCGCCGCGGGTGGAAGTGCGCCTGCCCGGTGGTCCGCACGGCGCCCAAGGCGGGCACGTCGAGCGCGACCTCCTCGGTGAAGGACGCCGCCAGCCCCGCCGCGGCGGCCGCGTCGGCCTCCTGCCTGAGGGAGTCGACGGTGCTTTCCCGGGTCGTGTAGACGTAGCTGTCCGCGCGGGTGAAGCCGCAGTCGATGCCGAGGTCGGCCGCGGTGGCCGCCACCCATTCGAGGGCCGCCGACTGGGTGCCGGCGTAGGCCTTCGCCGCACCGGCGCCGTGGCGGGACGTCAGGTCCGCGTACTTGGCCCCGTGCTGGGCGCTGACCTTCGCGGTCGTGTGGCCGGACACCCCGGCCGCGACTCGCTCGGCCTCCAGCACGACGACCGACCGGCCGGCGCGCGCGAGCAGCAGCGCGGTGGTGAGCCCGGCGATGCCCGCGCCGAGCACCGCGACGTCGGCGGATTCCGGCACCGGGACGGCGGTGCGATCCGGGGCGGGAGCGGTTTCGACCCACAGCGAGAGCGGTTCGGGCAGGGCTGTCATGCCTGCGGGTGCCCGCTGAACGCCCGGCCAAACCGGCCATCCGGCCCGTTTCGGCCGCGCGAAACCAGGGGTAGCCCCAGCTCATGAGTACCGACATCTTCGTGATCGGCCTGGACGAGGAGAACCAGCGCGTACTGGATCGCCTGCCGTGGGCCGGAAGCTACCGGTTCCACGGGCTCCTGACCCCCGAAGAGCTGCAACACGGCGAAATCGACTTCGAAGCGCTGCTGAAGACAGCGCAGCACGAACTCGACGCGTTCGACGGCGAAGTCGGCGCGATCGTCAGCTATTGGGACTTCCCCGCCGCGACGCTCGTACCCATCCTCTGCGGCCGCTACGGCCTGCCCAGCGTCTCCCTCGAAGCGGTGCTGAAGTGCGAGCACAAGTACTGGAGCCGGCTGGAGCAGAGAAAGGTGATCGACGAGCTGCCGAACTTCGGCATCGTCGAGCTCGGCGACCAGCGCCCCGCTCCGCCCGAGGGTGTCGGCTACCCGATGTGGCTCAAGCCGGTGAAGTCCTTCTCCTCCGAGCTCGCCTTCAAGGCTGAGAACAACGCGGAATTCGCCGACGCGGTGGCCGAGATCCGGGCCGGCGTCGGCCGGGTGGGGGAGCCGTTCGGCTACGTCCTCGACCAGGCCGACCTGCCGCCGGAGATCGCCCGGGTCGGCGGGGCCGCCTGCCTGGCCGAGGAGGCGCTGCACGGCGTCCAGGCGGCCGTCGAAGGGTACGTCCACCAGGGTGAGGTCACCGTCTACGGCGCCCTCGACTCGATCAACTACCCGGACAGCTCGTCCTTCCTGCGCCACCAGTACCCATCGCAATTGGGGGAGGAGCCGGTCCAGCGGATGCGCGAGGTCGCGGAGCGCGTGATGAAGCAGATCGGCTTCGACAACGGCACGTTCAGCATCGAGTTCTTCTGCGACCCCGACTCCGGCCAGGTGTGCCTGCTGGAGATCAACCCGCGGCACTCGCAGTCGCACGCCGAGCTGTTCGAGTTCGTCGACGGCGTCGCCAACCACGAGATCATGGTCCGCCTCGGCCTGGGCCAGGACCCCGGCCGCCGGCCCCGCAAGGGCACCTACCAGATCGCCGGCAAGTGGTACCTGCGCCGGTTCGAGGACGGCGTCGTGACGCGCGTGCCGACGCCCGCGGAGATCGCTACGGTGCAGAACCGCATCGACGGCACCCAGATCGAAATCGTGCCGGAGGTGGGGCAGCGGCTTTCGGACCTGCCCGAGCAGGACAGCTACAGCTTCGAGCTGGCCCACCTGTTCGTCGCGGGGCACACCGAGCACGAGATGGTGCAGAAGTTCCAGGCGTGCGTGGACGCCCTGCCGTTCGCATTCGAGTGAGCACGAAAACGGGGTCGCGTTCGGACAG
>NZ_JBSGJD010000206.1:0-18266 GCF_053605405.1 Amycolatopsis sp. NPDC003861 | reverse complement strand
CGTGAGTGGTAAGGCGGGTTCTAACGCGCCTTACCACTCACGACCGGCCGCGCGCAGGTCAGCCGCCCGTCAGTGGGCCGTCAGCGTTCCTCGCGATCCTGGGGTGGTCCGAGAACCGGTGGCGAACCCCGATGGGAGTTGACCGCGCGATGACTTCGCTGGTTGCGGTGTCCACCTACGTGCCGACGACCGTGCCGATCGAATCGCTGCAGGACGAACTGGGCCTCGACGCCGGGCAGGTGCGCCGCTTCCGGCGGATGTACGGCCTCGACCGGGTCTGCCGGTCCGACGAGTCCGAAGCGGACATGGTGCTCGGCGCGGTCAGCAAGCTCGATTCCCTCCGCGGCCGGGAAGAGCGCGTGCGGTACGTCGTGCGCGCGAAGACGATGCCGGCCGCGAACCCGTACCCCGTCGACCCCATGGTCGACGTGCGGGAGGCGCTCGGGCTCACCCACGCGGCCCTGTTCACCCTCACCGACCACGCCTGCGCCTCCGGGCTGCTGGCCGTCGACCTCTGCGGCACGCTGCTGGCCGCCGACGGCGATCCCGACGCGCTCGCCCTCGTCCTCACCGGGGAAAAGGCGTTCACCCACTCCGCGCAGGTCATCCCCGACACCGCGATCATGGGCGAGGCCACCGCCGCGGTGCTCGTCGGCCCCGGCGAGGACCAGGACACGCTGCTCGGCTACGCCACCACCACGCTCGGCGGCCCGGGCGGCGAAGTCATCCTCGACGACGAGCAGGCCGCCGAATTCCGGCAGATCTACCCCGGCGCGGTCGCCGACGTCGCGCTCGAAGCGATCGCGGCGGCCGGGCTGGGCGTCGACGACATCGACCTCGTCCTGCCGCACAACGTCAACAAGATCTCCTGGGTGCGGGCGAGCGCCGCGCTCGGCATCCCGCGTTCGAAGATCTTCCTGCGCAACGTCGGGCTGACCGGGCACTGCTTCTGCGCCGACCCCTTTCTCAACCACCACACCGCGGACGGCCTGGGACTCATCGCGCCGGGCGCCTGTTACCTGATGATTTCCGTCGGCCTGGGGTCGACGTTCTCCGCCATGGTCTTCCGGAAATGAGGAGCGCTGCAATGAGTGTCGAATTCGAGATCTCCGGCGTCGGCATCGGGGAGCTCGCGGAGCGTTACGGCACCCCGCTCTTCGTCTACGACGGCGACGAACTGGGCGGCCGGCTCCTCGGCCTGCGGGAGCGGCTGCACCCGCGCCTGGAGATCTTCTACTCGCTCAAGTCCAATCCGAACATCTCGGTGTGCGCGTTGCTGCACGCCCACGGCGCGCGGGCCGAAGTGTCGTCGATGGCCGAGCTGATCACCGCCCGGCGGGCCGGGGTCGCCGGCGAGGACATCATCTTCCTCGGTCCCGGCAAGAGCGCGTCGGAACTGGCTGCCTGCCTGGACGAAGGCGTCTACACCGTCGTCTGCGAATCGTTCGGCGAACTGCGGCTGCTCGACGACCTCGCGCGGGAACGCGGCATCGAGGCGCGCGTCGCCCTGCGGGTGAACCCGAGCTTCGCGGTCAAGGGCTCGGGGCTCACCATGGGCGGCAAGCCGCGCCAGTTCGGCATCGACGAGGAGCAGCTGCTCGCCGCCACCGACCTCGCCGGCCGGCACCCGCACCTGCGGCTGATGGGCGTGCAGGTCTACATGGGCACCCGGATCCTCGACGAGGAACCGATCGTCGAGAACACGCGGCGCATCTTCGAGCTCGCCGAACGCGTTTCGCGGCAGCTGGGCTTCCCGCTGGAGATGGTCGACGTCGGCGGCGGCCTCGGGGTCGCCTACTTCGACGGCGAAACGGACCTCGACCGCGATCGGCTCGCCTCGATGCTGAACCCGGTGATCGACGAGTTCGCGCAGCGGCACCCGGCGACGCGGCTGGTCATGGAGCTCGGCCGGTACCTGGCCGCCACGGCCGGGACCTACGTCGTGCGCGTCCGCTACACCAAGACGTCGCTGGGGCAGAACTTCGCCGTCGCCGACGGTGGCACGAACCACCACATGGCCGCCGTCGGCATCGGCTCCTACGTCAAGCGCGACTTCCCGATCCGGCTGCTCAACCGCGTCGACGAGCCGGCCACCGAAACCTGGCAGATCACCGGGCCGCTGTGCACGCCCAACGACGTGCTGGCCAAGAAGGCCGCGCTGCCGCCGGTCCGGGCCGGTGACCTGATCGGCGTCACGCGGTCCGGTGCCTACGGCCCGACGGCGTCCCCGGTGCTGTTCCTCAGCCACGGCTACCCGGCCGAGGTCATCGTCCACAACGGACAGCACTACCTGGTCAGCGAGCGGGACGAGCCCGCGGACCTGTTGCGGCGTCAGCACCTGCACGAGTTCGCCGCGCCGGTCGCGGTGGGGGCGGAGCGCTAGGCAGATGTACCGCGCGTCCGCGACCACCCTGTCCTCCGCGCCTGCGCCGGGTTTGCAGCCGTTGCCGCTGAAGCTGGCGCTGGCCATCCGGCGCGAGTTCGCACCCGGCGAGCGCGCCATCGACGTCCCCGCGCTGCACCGGTACTTCGCCGACCTCAGCCGCGGGCACGACATCGGCTTCCGGCCCGAGCGGGTGACCCGGGCGCGCGGCAACCCCTTCCTCGAGATGGCCCGCGAACTGCTCGCCGGGCAGCTGTCCGGCGAGCGGATCGACCTCGCGATCGTCGCCCACGCGGCACCCGAGTTCGACCCGCGGCTGTCGGCGCCGGTGAACCTGACGGCCGTGCTGCCCGGCCACCCGCTGGTGTTTTCCGTGTCGGGGCAGGGAAGCCTGGCCCCGTTCACCGCGCTGCGGATCGCCGGCTCGTACGTCCGGCGCCACGGCTACCGGCGCGTCCTGGTCCTGATCATGGACCAGGGTGTCACGCCGTACGACACGCCGGACCGGATCGGCGACGCCGCCGTGGCCCTGCTGTTCGAGGCGGACGGCGGCCGGCCGGTCCGCGTCGGCTACGAACCCGAAGCGACGCTGGACGCCTTTCCGGAACTCGAGCCGGCGGAGACGGTCGTCATCGGCCCCGGGCTCGCCGGGCTGGGTTCCTGGCCGGACGCGATCGTCGCGCCGCCCGAATTCCCGTGCACCGGCCTGTGGGCACCGCTCGCCGACGGCCCGGCCGCCGGTCCGGTGGTGCTGGCCGACCACGACCCGCGCCGCGGTGCGCTGGGGATCTGCGTGGTCGCCGAGTCCGATTGACGCGGCCCTAAGATGGGCGTTGGTCGTGGTCGGGCTCGGAAGCGGGGGACGGACAAGTGCGCGTGGTCATCGGAGAAGACCAGTTCCTGCTCCGGGACGGCCTGGTACGGCTGCTGGAAGCGCACGAATTCGAGGTCAGCGCGGCGGTCGACAACGGGCCGGACCTGCTGGAGGCCATGCTGCGCGAACGGCCCGACATCGCGATCGTCGACATCCGGCTCCCGCCGTCCTTCACCGACGAAGGCCTGCGCGCCGCCATCGAAGCGCGCCGCCGCATCCAGGGCTTCCCGGTGCTCGTCCTTTCGCAGTACGTGGAACGGCTGTACGCCGACGAGCTCCTCGCGGACGGCGAGGGCTCGGTCGGCTACCTGCTCAAGGACCGCGTGTTCCACGGCGACCAGTTCGTGGACGCCGTCCGCCAGGTCGCCCTCGGAGGCACGGTGATGGACCCGGACGTGGTGACCCGCCTGCTGACCCACAACACCCGCGACGACCGCCTCGAACGGCTCACCCCCCGGGAGCGCGAGGTGCTGAAGCTGATGGCCGAAGGCCGGTCCAACAGCAACATCGCGGGCGAGCTGGTCGTGTCCGAGAAGGCCGTTTCCAAGCACATCAACAACATCCTCGCCAAGCTGAACCTGCCCCAGTCGGAGGATGCCAACCGGCGGGTGCTCGCGGTGCTGGCGTACTTGAAGCACTGATCAGGGTTCGAGGCTGCACGGGATTTCGATGGTCACCATGGTCGGGCCGCCGAGCGGGCTGAGGATGGTGATGAAGCCGTCGATCGGGGCGAGCCGCTTTTCGATGCCCCGCAACCCCGAGCCGCCCTCGGTGTGCGCGCCGCCGCAGCCGTTGTCGCTGACGTTGATCACCAGGCGGCCGAACTCGTAGTGCACGTTGATCGCGCCGCTGTCCGCGCCCGAGTGCTTCATCGCGTTGTTCAGCAGTTCGGACACCGAAAAGTACGCGGCCGTCTCGACCGCCAGTGACGGCCGGCCCGGCAGGTCGATCGTCGTCTCGATGCGCAGCGGGTTTTCGATCGCCAGGGTGCGGATCGCGTCCGCGATGCCGCGGTCGACCAGGACCGGGGGCTGGATGCCGCGGACGAGGTCGCGCAGCTGCTGCAACGCCTTCGCCGAGCTGTTCTTCGCCTCGTCCATCAGGGACCGGGCCGCTTCGGGGTGGGAATCGAGCACGCGCATGGCGGCGTCGAGCGTCATGCCCATCGCGACGAGGTGGGTCTGCGCGCCGTCGTGCAGGTCGCGCTCGATGCGGCGCAGCTCGGTCGCCTGCGAACCCACCGCGTCGTCGCGGCTTTCGGCCAGGTGCTGCACGCGGTTGGTCAGCCGGGTCACCTCGGTCGGGGACAGCAGCGTGGCCGCGAGCCGCGCGTGCAGCTTCAGCAGGTGCGGGGCGCTCCACAGCGCGAGCGGGAAGTGCGCCAGGCCGAGGATGGCGGCGAACCAGGCCGTCGGCTGGTCGTCCACCGGGAGCACGACGTACCAGCTGCCGAGCCACTCGGCCGCCTCGGTCCCGACCAGGAACGGCATCGTGAGCCCGCGGATCCCGTGCAGGATCAGCAGCAGCGGGGTGAGGGTGAGCAGGATGCCGAGGGAGCTGTCGACCAGCAGCCACAGCGCGTCCCGCCAGTTCGCGCGGTCGCCGAGCAGGTGGTGGCAGCGGCGCAGCGGCGTGCTCCCGGCCGGCTCCGGCAGGTACGGCGAGGCGATCCGCACGTCCGACCACGCCGCGGCCGACGCGCGCACCCGGCCGGTCAGCGAGCGCATCAGCAGCACCGCCGGGGGCAGCATGAACAGTCCCACGCCCACGCCGATCAGCGAGGCGGCGGTGACCACGACGACGAACATCACGAGTTCGGTCACCGCCACCACGGCCAGCGCGCTGCCGCGCACCGTCGCCAGCCCGCCGTCGCGCAGCAGCGACCGCGTCATCGTGGCGACCGGGCTTCCGCTAGTCATGGCGCCCATTATGCGCAGGCCGGGCCGCTTTCCGCGGTAGTGCTAACCCCCGCAAACTTCCGCTCCCTAGCACCCTCGGAAACCGGCCCGCGGCTTCGTAACGTGGTCGCGGTAAAGATCGAAGGACGCGCAGGGGAGCCGCAGATGTACCAGCAAGGCGACACGGCCGAAGTCGTGCGGCTGCTGTCCGTACGCAAGGCGTACGGCAAGGACCGGGCGCAGGTTTTGGCACTGGACAACGTGACGGCGGGGTTCGCCGGTGGCACGTTCACCGCGGTGATGGGGCCGTCGGGGTCGGGCAAGAGCACGCTGCTGCACTGCGCGGCCGGCCTGGACAAGCCGACGTCCGGCTCGGTGGTGCTGGGCGGCACGGACCTCAGCGTGATGCGCGAGGTCGAGCTGACCCGGTTGCGGCGCGACCGGATCGGGTTCGTCTTCCAGGCGTTCAACCTGCTGCCCGCGCTCGACGTCGAGCAGAACGTGACGCTGCCGCTGCGGCTGGCGGGCCGTCGCGCCGACCCGGCGTGGGTGCGCCGGGTCATCGAGCAGGTCGGCCTCGGCAAGCGGCGCGACCACCGGCCCAGCGAGCTCTCCGGCGGGCAGCAGCAGCGGGTGGCGATCGCCCGCGCCCTCGTCACGCACCCCGAAGTGATCTTCGCCGACGAGCCGACCGGCGCCCTCGACACGCGCTCGGCCCAGGAGGTGCTGAACCTGCTGCGGGAGGCGACGAGCGTGGCCCGGCAGACGATCGTGATGGTCACGCACGACCCGGTGGCCGCCTCCTACGCCGACCGCGTGCTCTTCCTCGCCGACGGCCGCGTCGTCGACGAGCTGCGGCAGCCGAACCCGGAAGAGGTGGCCCGCCGGATGACCGGCCTGGTCGCCCGCGCCGAGCAGCGGCCGAGCGAGCTGACGCGCTGATGCTGACCCTCGTCTGGCGCACCCTGCGCTACCGCACCGGTGGCTTCATCGCCACCCTCGTCTCGGTCTTCGTCGGTACCGCCGTCATGCTCGCCTGCGGCGGCCTGATGGAGACCGGCATCCGGACCGTGATCCCGCCGCAGCGCCTGGCCGCCGCGCCGATCGTGGTGGCCGGCAACCAGTCCTACGACCTGCCCACGGTCGGCCACGGGGAGGACGCCTACCACGAGACGGCGACGCTGTCCGAGCGCGTCCGGCTCGACGAAGGCCTCGCCGGCACGATCAGCGGCGTACCCGGGGTCGCCCACGTGGTCCCGGACGTCTCCTTCCACGCCGAGGTGCTCGGCGACTCCGGCGGCCCGTCGGTGCCCGGCACCCAGGCCGGTCACAGCTGGGTTTCCGCCGAGCTGGCGCCCTACCGGCTGACCGAGGGCCAGGCGCCGGTCCGCGAGGGCGAGGTCGTGCTCGACGCGGCCACGGCCGGGCGGATCGGCGCGCACGCCGGAGGCAAGGTCGACATCGCCGTCCGCGGCGGTGTGCACTCCTACCAGGTCACCGGCATCGCCGACGCCGGCCGCCGGATGGCTTCCGACGCGGTGTTCTTCTCACCCGCCGAGGCCGCCGGGCTGCGCTCCGCGGCCGGGCAGGTCGACGCGTTCGGCGTCCAGCTCGCGCCCGGTGCCGATGTCGACGCCGTCAACGCCCAGATCGCCACCGCGGTGCGCGACCAGCGCGCGGTGACGCTGACCGGCGACGCCCGCGGGTCCGCGGAGTTCGCCAAGGCCGCCGGCGACGGCGAACTGCTGATCATCCTCGCGGCCGTGTTCGGTGGCCTCGCGGCGCAGGTCGCCATGTTCGTCGTCGCGAGCACCCTGACGCTTTCGGTGCAGCAGCGCCGCCGCGAGGTGGCCATGCTGCGGGCGATCGGCGCGACCCCGCGCCAGCTGAGCCGGATGATCACCGGCGAGGCGATGATCATCGGGGCGCTGGGGACCGCGCTGGCCATCTTCCCCGGCGTGCTCCTCGGCGACTGGCTTTTCGGACGGCTGACCGGGTTCGGCGTGATCCAGCCCGTCCTCAAGTTCGAGCAGGGCTTCTACCCGGTCGTCGCCGCGGCCGTCGTGGGTCTGAGCTCGGCGTGGGGCGCCGCGTTCGTCGCCGCCCGGTACGCGGGCCGCACCCGGCCCGTGGAAGCCATGCGGGAGACGGCGATCCCGACGCGCTGGCTGACCCCGACCCGGCTGTGGCTCGGCGTGTCGAGCCTGATCGGCGCGGTCGCCTTGGCCTACCTGACGATCACCGTCGTCGACGGCCCGCTCGCGGCGAGCACGGCCGGCCCGGCCGTCACCCTGGTGGCGACCGCCGTCGCGCTGTTCGCCCCCGGCCTGACCAAGCTGCTGGTCGGGGTGCTGCGCCGGCCGATCCGCGCGTTCGGCGGCCTGCCCGGCTACCTGGCCTCGCTGAACGCCCGGGCCCGCTGGATGCCGATGGCCGGCGCGGTCACGCCGATCATGCTCGCCACCGGGCTCGCGATCTTCATGCTGTACTTCCAGACCACGGAGGTCGCGGTCGCGGAGAAGCAGTACACCGACTCGCTGCTCGCCGACGCCGTCGTGACGTCGGCGACCGGGGACCTGCCGCCCGACCTGGTCGCCAAGGTGCAGCAGGCACCCGGCGTCGCCGGGGCCACGGCGTTCGTGACCAGCAAGGGCTACAACGAAAAGCCCTCCGACGCGACGCAGGACGAAGACGGCGTGGACCTCACCGGCATCACCGCCGACGGGGTGGCGCGGGCGTGGGGGAGCCTCGTCGAGACCGGCAAGCTCGACGCCCTGCGCGGCAACACGATCGCCCTGCCCGCGGATCTCGCGCAACGGCTGGGGGTCGGCGTGGGCGCCAAGATCGTCATGCGGCTCGGCGACGGCTCCCGGGCCACCCTGGACGTCGTCGCGACGCTGCGGACCACCGCGGCCTCGGCGTCGGCGCTGATGCCGGCCGACACCCTGGCGCCGCACACGGCCGCGGGTGCGGCCGACCGGATCCTCGTGATGGCGCAACCCGGGACGGCGGAAGGCGATCTGCTCGCCTCGCTGCGCGGCCGGGTCGGGGACGTCGACGGCGTGCAGGTGGCCGGCCGGGAGGCGCTCACCAAGGCGTTCCTGGCGGAGGTCCAGGCCAATGCCTGGGTCAACTACCTGATCGTCGGGCTGCTGCTCGTGTACGCCGCGATTTCCATGGTGAACACGCTGGTGATGGCGACGGCGGACCGGCGCCGGGAGTTCGGGCTGCAGCGGCTCATCGGGTCGACGCGCGGCCAGGTGATGCGGATGATGGCCGTGGAAGCGGGGATCGTGGCCGCCATCGGCGTCTTCCTCGGCACGCTGGTCGCGGCGTCGATGCTGGTGCCCTTCAGCGCGGCGGTGTCGGACAGCCTCTTCCCGTCCGGTCCTTTGTGGATATATCTTGTGATACTCGGGCTGGCCGTCGTGCTGACGGTGGTGGCCACCTGTGCGCCGACGTGGTTCACGTTGCGCACCAGGCCGTCGCCTTCGACGCTCGCCCCTGAATAGGTGGCCTCGGGCGGGCCGGAACCCCAGAGAGGCGCTGACGAACTCTCCCCCGGATTGTCAGCGCGCGGTCAGCCCGAGGTCACCGCCCCGGCATAGCGTCGGGGCGTGAACACCGAAGAGAACGCCGCCGGGCGCTGGGACGCCATCGTGGTCGGCTCCGGGATCGGCGGGCTCGTCTGCGCCGGGTACCTGGTGGCGAGCGGGATGCGCGTCCTCGTGCTCGAACAGCACGACGTCGCCGGCGGCAACAGCCACGTGTTCCGCCGCCGCCGCGCCTACCAGTTCGACGTGGGGGTGCACTACCTCGGCGACTGCGGACCGGACGGCCTGCTGCCGCGGGTCCTCTCGGGCCTCGGCCTGGGGGACCGGGTGCGCTTCCACCCGATGGACCCGGACGGGTTCGACCGGATCGTCCTGCCCAGCGTCACCGTGGACGTGCCGGTCGGCTGGGACCGCTACGCCGACCGGCTGCGGGCCGCGCTCCCCGCGGAGGCCGAGGGCATCACCCGCTACATCGACATCTGCGCGGCCGTCGCGCGGGCCTGCCGCCAGTCCGCTTTCGCGGCGGCCCCGGCGAAGGTGCCGGCCGTGATGCTGCGCTGGAGCCGCCGGACGCTGGCGCAGCTGTTCGACCACTGCGGGCTTTCGGCCCGGGCGCGCACGATCCTGGCCGCCCAGTCCGGCAACTACGGGTCCGCGCCGTCCGGCACGCTCGTCGTCGCGCACACGATGATGCTCGACGACTACCTGCGCGGCGCCTACTACCCGGAGGGCGGCGGCCAGGTGATCGCCGCGTCGTTCGTCGAGCTGCTGGAGTCGCACGGCGGCACGCTGCTCACCCGCACCCGGGTCGAGGAAATCCTGATCGAAGGCGGGAAGGCGGCCGGTGTCCGGCTGACCGACGGCACCGAACACCGCGCCCCGGTGGTCGTGTCCAATGCGGACTACCGGCGCACCGTCCTGGAACTGTGCGGTGGCCGGGAAAACCTGCCCGAGCCGGTGGTGGCCCGCGCGGAGACCGCGACCATGCGCCTGCCGCTGGCCGTCTGCTACGTCGCACTCGACCGGGAACTCCCGCTCCCCAGCGCGAACATCTGGTACTGGCCGGACGAAGACGTCGACGCGGCCTACGCCCGGGTGGAAGCCGGCCGGCTCGACGAGCTGCCGTTCGCGTTCCTGTCCTTCGCCTCCCTCAAGGACCCGGTGCCGGGCTCGGCGTGCCCGCCGGGACACATGAACTTCCAGATCATGACCGCCTGCCCGCCCGGGTACGCGCACTGGGGGCTCACGGACGGACCCGCGCACGGGGCGCGGTACCGGCGCGAACCCGGCTACCTCGGCGCGAAGAACCGGCTGACCGAACAGATGCTGGACCTGGCCGAGGCCGCGATCGGGCCGTTCCGCGAGCACCTCGTGCACGCCGAGACGTCGACGCCGCTGACCCAGGAGCGCTACACGCTCTCGACCGGGGGCAGCGCCTACGGCCTGCACACCTGGGGCCGGGTCGGGCAACGGCCGGATATCGATTCGGGTGTCGAGGGTCTCTACCTGACGGGCCAGAGCATCTTGCACGGTGGCGGGATCGTCGGGGTCGCGACCGGGGGCGCGCTGTGCGCCTCGACGATCCTCGGCCGGCCGGTGCTCACCGATGGCGCCGGCGGGGTGCTGGGGAATCCCGAGCTGCTCCCGGACCGCGAGCCCGGCTGGGACCCGCTGCGCACGTCCCGGGGGCTGCGGCGGCGCGAGGCCCGCGGCCTCGCCCTGCTCGACCGGGTCGTGGCGGGATAAGGACTCCTCCGGAAAAGGAAAGAACTCGGGGCCCGGTTCCGGGCCCGTGGGTAAGTGCTGCTGTCTTGACGAAGGGAATGGTGAGCGAAAGTGACGGAAACCGTGGCTGGATCGACGGAGGTCCTGGACGACCGCGTGGTCGCGGGGATCTGCGCCGCACTCGAGTCCGTGCTGGAGACGGAGGTCGCCGACCTCGGCCCGGAGACCCGGCTCGCGGACGCCGGCCTCGACTCCACCGGCGTGCTGGAACTGCTGATGCAGCTGGAAGAGGCGCTGGGCATCGAATTCGACGCCGAGAACCTGGAAATGAGCCACTTCGAGTCGGTCGGTTCGCTGGCCCGGTTCGTTTCGGCAGAAATGGCCGCCTGAGCGATGACCACGATCTCGCCGCCGATCACGGCGACCTGGCTGCGGTGCCACGACACCGCCCGCGCGGTGGGGATGGCCCCGGCACTGGCGGTGCTGCACGCGGCCCTGCCGGCCGGGGAACCGGTGTTCGGCGCCGGTGGTACCGCGGTCCTGCCGGCCGGGCCGGTGGACGGCGACGTGCTCGTGGTCCGGACGGCGGAGCTGCCCGGCGGCCCCGTCGTCCTGGTGCGGACGCACCGGCCCGCGGGCCACCCCGGCCAGGTCCTGGCGACCGGGTCGGTGTGGCTGCGGCTGGGTCTCTCCGGTGCCCTGCTCGACACCGGCCTCGCCTACCTGGGCGGACGGCGCAGCGGCGACACCACCCTGCTGCGCCGTCAGCTGGTCCAGGGCGCCGTCGCCGAGGCGCTGACCGGGCAGCTCGAGGTGCGGGCGTTCCTGACCGCACACCCGGCGGGCCCGCCGCCGGAGGCCCTGGCCTACCTGCACCGGCGGCTCACCGGCACCGACCGCGTCCTGCTGCGCCTGCTGGGCGCCGCGGGGTTCGTCCGCGGCGGCGCGGGCGAGGTCGCCGACGTCTCGGAGCTGCTCGCGGGGGCCTACACCGCGGAGGTCGCGGCGTGACGGCGACCGTGCTCGACGAACGGCTCGAAGCACTGCGGGACGCGGCCCGCGAGTGGGGGACCGAGTTCCGCGCCGCGGGCGCCGGCCTCGACACCGACCCCGACGGGGTCGGCGAGTTCCTGGACCTCGACGGCGTCCGCTGCCTCGCCACCATGCTCGTCCCCGAGGAGTTCGGGGGCGCGGGCCTGCGGCTCGGGCCGCACCGGTTCCACGGCATGACGGCGATCGAGCGGACGGTGGTGCTCGAAGAGCTCGCCCGTGGCGACGCCGGCCTGATGCTGGCCAGCCCGGGCGCGTCGATGTCCGGCGTGCTCGTCGACGTCCTGGCCGACCGGGAGCAGAAGGAGTGGTTCTACGGCCGGCTCCTCGAGCGGCCGACCTGGACGTTCTTCGCGCTCACCGAGCCGGACCGGGGCTCCGACGCCACCGCGCTGGAGACGGCGCTCACGACGTCCTCCGACGGCGGCCCGCACCGCCTCGACGGCCGCAAGAAGTACGTCGGCAACGCCGCGCGGGCCGCCTTGGGCGTCGTGTTCGCCCGCACCGGGCCCGGCCCGCTGGGCGTGACGGCGGTCCTGGTGGACACCACGGACCCGGGCTTCCACGCCGAGCCGCTCGAGTCGCTGGGCCTGCGGGCCGCGCGGATCTGCGAGCTGACCCTGGACGGCGTCGCGGTGCCCGGCGAGCGCGTGCTCGGCCGGGACCGCTCGCCCGCCCGCCGCGGCATGTGGGCGTGCGTGCAGACCTTCAACCGGCTGCGGCCGGGCGTCGCCGCGATCGCGCTCGGCATCGCCGCGGCCGCCCACGACTACGTGCGCGCCGAAGGCGGCCGGCTCGACGAGCTGGGCCGCCGCATCGACGGCGTCCGCCACCTCGTGCACCTGTCCGCGATCGAGGTCGACGCCGACGGCTCCCGCGGCCACCTCGCCTCGGCGGCGAAAGCCGAAGCGTGCCAGCTGGCCGAGGACGCCACGCTCGAAGCGTGCGGCTTCTTCGGGCCGCGGGCCCGCTGGGACCACCCGGCGCTGGACAAGCTGGCCCGGGACGCGCGCGGCGTCGAATTCATGGAAGGCGCCGGCAACATCCAGAAGCTCACCGTCTTCCAGGGCCTGACCACGGGAAAGCTCGGCCGTGGCGAGCCGTTTCCCGCGTATGCCGGAGGTTCGTCGTGCGGGTGATCACCAGGCCGGAGGAGTTCGACGTCACGGACCTGTACGTCGACCTCAGCCACCTCGTGGACCGGCGGGTCCTGATGAAGTGCGAGGGCTTCAACTTCGCGCGCTCCAGCAAGCTCAAGCCGGCCCTCGAAATGGTGACGCTGGCCGAGCGCGCCGGTGTGCTGCGCCCGGGCTCGACGATCGTCGAGACGTCGTCGGGCAACCTCGGCGTGGCGCTGAGCCTGGTCGCGGCCAGCCGCGGCTACCGGTTCGTCTGCGTCACCGACCCGCGCAGCACGCTGCTCACCCGGCAGCTGATGCAGAACCTCGGCACCGAGGTCCTGGTCGCTCCGGACCCGGCCGCGGGCCTGCGGCTCGTGCGGCGCCTGTGCGCGGAGAACGCCGGCTACACCTGGCTCGACCAGTACGTCAACGCGGGCAACTGGATGGCCCACTTCCGCTCCACCGGCCCGGACATCCTGCGCACGGTGCCGGACCTCGACGTGCTCTTCGTCGGGGTCGGCTCGGCCGGCACCCTCACCGGCTGCGCGCGCTACCTGCGCCAGGTCCGGCCGCAGGTGCGGATCGTGGCCGTCGAGTGCGTCGGCCCCGGCCCGCGGGCCGCCCGGCGCAGCACGGCGGTGCGCACCAGCGTCCGGTTCCCGGTCATCGACATGTCCCTTGTGGACGATCTGGTCCGGGTCGACGAGGCGGCCGCGATCCGCGCGTGCCGGCAGCTCGCGCTGAGCGGCTTCCTGCTCGGGGGCGGCTCGGGCATGGTGCTGGCGGGCGCGCTGGGCTGGCTGGCGGAGAACGACGCGGCCACGGCGGTGGTGATCTCGCCCGACCTCGGTGACCGCTACCTGGACACGATCTACCAGGACCAGTGGGTCAAGGACAACTACGGCCCGGAAGCGCTGCTCGACGGCGCCGAACACGAAACCCCGTACGCCAAAACACTCTTCGAGGTGCCCTGATGACCGCGGTCGACGCGTTCCTGCCCCTGTCCACCGCACAGACCGACGTCTGGTACGACGAACAGCTGTCCGGTGGCGGCCTCGCCTACGCGATGGCGGACTACCTGGACATCACCGGCCCGCTGGACGTCGGCGTGTTCCGGACGGCCCTGCGTGCGCTGGCCGACGAAGCCGAGTGCTTCCGCGCCCGGTTCGTCGAGGTCGAGGGCGAACCGCGGCAGCTCATCGAGCCGCTCGACGAGCTGCCGATCCGCTACCCGGACGTCACCGGGGAAGCCGACCCGGAGGCCGCCGCCCTCGGCTGGATGCACGAGGACATGCGGCACCCGTTCTCCCTGGAGGACTTCCCGCTCTTCCGCGGCGCGCTGATCAAGGTCGGGGCGCAGCGGCACTTCTGGTACCTGACCACCCACCACCTCATCGGCGACGGCTTCAGCGCGGCGATCTGCCACCGCCGCCTGGGCGAGCTCTACAACGCGCTGCTGGCGGGGGAGGACCCCGGCCCCACCGCGCTGCCGCCGTTCCGGCTCCTGCTCGACGCCGACCTCGCCTACCAGGACTCGCCGCACCGGTTGCGGGACAAGGAGTTCTGGGGACGGCACTTCGACACCACGCCCGACCTGGTCAGCCTGTCCGGCAAGGAACCGGCGCCGGCCCGCGGCTTCCTGCGGCGCACGATGACGCTGCCGCCGGAGACGGCGAAGGCGGTGCGCGAGGCGGCCGCGGCGGCGAAGGTGACGCTGCCGACGTTCTTCATCGCCGCGATGGCGGCCTACACGCAACGGCTTTCGGGCATCAAGGACCTGCTGCTGACCGTCCCGGTCGCGGCGCGCGCGGGCGTGCGCTCGCGGGCGACCCCGGGCATGGTCGCGAACTACCTGCCGCTGCGGATGGTGGTCGAGCCGCAGACGACGATCGCCGAGCTGCTGGCCCAGGCGTCCCGGGAGCTGGCCGCGACCCTGAAGCACCAGCGCTACCACGTCAACCAGATCCGCCGGGACATCGGCGTGCGCAGCGACGAGCGGCGCCCGTTCGGCGGCCCGTTCGTCAACGTGCTCCCGCCGGAGCCCGGCCTGCGGCTCGGCGAGTGCCGCACGCGCGTGATGAACCTGTCGACCGGGATCACCAACGACCTTTCGCTGACGGTGCTCGACGTCACCGAGGACGTCATCGAGATCCACCTCAACGGCAACCCCGACCTCTACGACGCCGACGGCGTCACCGCACACCTGGAGCGGCTCGCCGGGTTCGTCGGCCGGCTCGCCGAGGCCGATTCCTCGGCGGTGCTGGGCGCGGTCGACGTCGTGTCGGCGGACGAGCTGGGCGGGCTGCTGGCGGCCGGGGTCGGGGCGGCCGGGCCGGTCGGGGCCGACGTCGTGGCGCGGGTGTGCGAGTTCGCGCTGGCCTCGCCGGACGCGCCCGCGGTGGCCGACGGCGGGGAGTGGGTTTCCTACGGCTCCCTGGCCGGCCGGGCGAGTGCTCTGTCCCGCCGCCTGGCGTCCCGCGGCGTCGTGGCCGTGCTGGCCGACCCCGGTGCCGGGTTCGTGTCGGCCGTGCTGGGTGTGTTGTGGTCGGGCTCGGCGTTCGTGCCGCTGGACGCCGGGATGCCGGTGGCCCGCTTGGCCGGGCTGCTCGCCGACGCGGGCGTGACCGCCGTGGCGGTGGGCCCCGGGTACGAGGAGCTGGCCGCGGAGGTCGTGGCCGCGGCCGGCGGCGGGGCCGCGGTCGTCGTGCTGGACGACGCCGAAGACGCCGAGTGGGCCCCCGTTTCCCGCGACGACGCCGGTTTGGACTTGGCGTACGTGATCTTCACGTCGGGTTCGACCGGTCGTCCCAAGGGCGCGATGGTGCACCGCCGCGGCATGGTGAACCACCTGCTGGCGAAGGTGGAAGACCTCGACCTGGAACCCGCGGACGTGGTCGTCCAGAACGCGCCCGTCACGTTCGACGTCTCGGTGTGGCAGATGCTGGCCCCCTTGCTGGTCGGCGCCCGGGTCCGGGTGGTGTCCCGGGCGATCGCGGCCGACCCGGACGCCTTGTTCGGCTTGATCCGGGCCGAGGGCGTCTCGGTGCTGGAGGTCGTGCCATCACTGCTGCGCGCGGCGCTGGATTCGTGGGATCTGGCCGGGCGGGCTGCCGATGTTTCGGGGCTGCGCTGGCTGGTGGTGACCGGTGAGGCGCTGCCGCCGGACCTGTGCACGCGCTGGTTCGCGCGGTTCCCCGAGGTGCCGCTGGTGAACGCCTATGGCCCGACGGAGTGTTCCGACGACGTGACGCACGCGGTGATCCGGTCCGGCGTCGAGGTGGTGCCGATCGGTCACGCCGTGCGGAATTCGCGCCTGTACGTGCTGGGTGACGAGCTGCGTCCGGTGCCCGCGGGGGCCATCGGCGAGCTGTTCGTCGGCGGCCTGGTCGTGGGCCGCGGTTACGTGGGCGATCCGGCGCGGACGGCGGCGGTGTTCGTCGCGGATCCGTTCGGCGAAGCCGGAAAGCGGATGTACCGCACCGGTGACCGCGTCCGGATGCGCTCCGACGGCCAGCTGGAGTTCGTGGAGCGCCGCGACTTCCAGGTCAAGATCCGCGGGCACCGCATCGAACTCGGCGAGATCGAAAGCGTCCTGCGGTCGGTGCCCGGGGTGCTGGACGCCGTCGTGCGCGTGCTCACCGACGCCGACGGCGGCAAACGCCTCGCCGGCTACCTCATCGGCGTCGACGCCGAAGACCCGATCGACGCCGGCCACGTGCGCAGCACCGCCCAGCAGCTGCTCCCGGACTACATGGTCCCCTCGGCACTGGTCGTCCTCGACGAACTGCCGCTCACCGAACACGGCAAGGTCGACCGCGAAGCGCTGCCGGCCCCGGACTTCCGGGCCGAGGTCGTCGGGCGGCGGCCCCGCAACACCGTCGAGACGGTCGTCTGCGACATCCTCGCCGAAGTCCTGTCCGTGCCGCGGGTCTACATCGACGACAACTTCTTCGCCCTCGGCGGCGACAGCATCAGCGCGATCCAGGTGGCCGGCCGCGCCCGCACCGCGGGCATCGAGCTGACCCCGCGCGACATCCTCGAACGCCGCACGCCGGCCGCGATCGCCGAACAGGTCGCCGTCCGCGAGCCGGGCGCGGGTGACTTCACCGTGGCGGACGGCCCGCTGGTCGAACTGACCGAGGACGAACTGCGGGACCTGGCCCCCGACGGCGGCCGCATCGAGGACGCCTGGCCGCTTTCCGCGCTGCAGCAGGGGTTGCTGTTCCATTCGGAGTTCGACCCCGACGGCGTCGACGTCTACACCGTGCAGGCCACCGCGGACCTCGCCGGCCCGCTCGACGTCGAAGCCCTGCGCGAAGCGTGCGCCGCCCTGTTGCGCCGGTACGCGACCCTGCGCGCGTACTTCCGGCACCGCCGCGGCGGCGACGCCGTGCAGCTGATCGCGGCCGAGGTCGGCCTGCCCTGGACCGAAATCGACCTGACCACGCTGCCTGAAGCCGAACGCGAGGAACGGCTGGCCCGGCTGGCGGCCGAGGACCGGGAGCGCCGGTTCGACCTCGCCCGCCCGCCGCTGGTCCGGTTCACCCTGATCAAGGTCGCGGCCGGGCGTTACCGGTTCCTCTGGACCGCCCACCACATCGCCACCGACGGCTGGTCGGTGCCGATCCTCATCCGCGAGCTCGCCACGCTGTACACGCACGGCCCGGCGGCCGCGCTGCCGGAAGTGGCGCCGTTCCGGAACTACCTGGCCTGGCTGGGCCGTCAGGACGAGCAGGAAGCCCGGCAGGCGTGGCGCGAGGTCCTCGACGGCCTCGCCGAGCCCACGAAGGTGGCCCCGGAGGTCGACGGCCACCTCGAGGCGGTGCCGGAGTCGGCCGAGGTCGTGCTGTCGCGGGAGGAGACCGCCGAACTCGTGGCGTGGGCGCGCCGCCACGAGCTCACCCTGAACACGGTCGTGCAGGCCTGCTGGGCGATCCTGATCGGCCGGCTCACCGGCCGCCGGGACGTCGTGTTCGGCTCGGTCACCTCCGGGCGCCCGGCCGAGCTGCCGGGCGTGGAGACCATGGTCGGGATGTTCATCAACACGGTCGCGGTCCGGGCCGATCTCGACCCGGCGGGCACCCTCGACGAGCTCCTGGTCGTCCTGCGCGACCAGCAGGCCCGGATGTCGGCCTACCAGCACGTCGGCCTGGCCGAGGTGCAGAACGACGTGCCCGGCCTGGCCGGCACCGGCGAGCTGTTCGACACCGCGATCGTCTTCGAGAACGTGCCCGCCGACGGCGAGCAGACCGAGGTCGTGCTGGGTGCCGACGTCCGCGTGCTCGACGCCGTGACCGAGGACTCCCGCCACTACCCGCTCAGCCTGGTCGTGAACCCCGGCCCCGAACTGGCCTTCCGGTTCGACTACGCGCCCGAGGCGTTCGACGCCGAGCGCGCGGGCCGGATCACCGGCATGTTCCGGCACCTGCTCGACACCGCCATCGCCGATCCTTCGGTGGCGCTGGGCGCGATCGACGTCGTCCCGGCGGCGGAGCTGGACGACGGCGGCGGCCGTGTTGGGGCTGCGCTCGACCGCGGTACAGGTGGCGACCACGACCAGGTCGATCTCGGCGGCCGAGCGGCCGCTGTTGGCCAGCGCCTTCTGGGCCGCCTCGGTGGCCAGGTCGACGAGGGTCTCGCCCTCGGCGATGTGGCGGGTCC